>JAISKW010000178.1 GCA_031260775.1 Christensenellaceae bacterium | reverse complement strand
GCCGATGTCGCGGCAAACGACTCTACGATAGATATAAAAACTTTCGCGTCCTATGTTTCGGCATTCGAAAAACTGTATGTGTTGGAGGATATTACAGCATGGACTCCGAAGCTACGGTCAAAGACAGTAATCAGAATGGCGGCGAAAAGGCAGTTTGCCGACCCGTCTATTGCGGCGGTTGCATTGGGCGCAAAGCCGAAGGATTTTATAAATGACCTAAACACATTTGGCTTTTTCTTCGAATCATTGTGTCACCGCGACCTAAGAGTTTATCTGCAAGACCTTGACGGCGAGGTCTACCATTATCACGACGGCGACGGCTTAGAAGCCGATGCTATTGTTCATCTAAGCGACGGGCGTTGGGGCGCGATTGAGGTTAAGGTTGGAGGTAATGAGATTGACGATGCCGCCGTGAATCTAATCAAGCTGAAAAACAAGGTTGATTCGGGCTTAGGGAATCCAAGTTTTTTAATGGTGCTTACCGGCGTTCCCGATGCATACAAGCGGGCGGACGGGGTGCTTGTTGTCCCGATAGGTTGTCTGAAAGATTAAGGGGGAAGCAAGTGTATGCTTGACCTTTCGAGCAATACCGATATTACGGCGTTCGCTTTGGTGTTCCCGCCGAGGGACGCGGACGAGAAGTACATCGAAA
This sequence comes from Christensenellaceae bacterium, assembly GCA_031260775.1. Taxonomy (GTDB): domain Bacteria; phylum Bacillota; class Clostridia; order Christensenellales; family DTU072; genus JAISKW01. The sequence goes on along the minus strand of JAISKW010000178.1, from coordinate 9,882 downwards.
TCCTTTCGGAGTTAAGAGCCTGTCCTACTGACAGACCTATCGTAAATTAACAAAATAATCCTTTTTTTTATAATAGGTGATGTTTTGCTCCGATACACAACAAGGCGCAGTTACGCGCCTTGTTCCTTTTGTTATGCTGTTTTTGAAAGCCCTATGCCGGAATATTGTTTTTGATTATCGAAAGGATAAAGAAAATAATCGAAAAAACAAGTATACCGATGCCGATATACGCCGTAACGCGTTTCAGCTTAGCTTCGGTAGTTTTCGCACGGTTCTTGCCGAAAAACGACTCGCTCGCGCCGCTTATCGAGCCGAGGTTTGCGTTTGTACCTTCCTGAAGCGCGACGATTAGTATCATCGCTACCGAGAATACGACCATAAGTACCATCGAGGCTATCATGAAGCCGTTTAATATGTCTCTTGCTTGTGCTGTTGTAATTGCTTGTAACATCTTTTACTCCTTATTTTATAATGATTATGTCCTTAATAACAACCGGGTCAACGGGTACGTCGTCATAATACCCCACTCTGCCGGTTTTAACCTGCGACAATTTAAGGATAGCATCCAAACTTTCCTTGTCCGCCGTCTTGCCGAACCCCGCATATTGCCCGTCCAAAAACGCGCAATCGCCGGCGCAAAGGAAGAATTGCGACGTCGCGGAATTCATAACGTTCGTGCGCGCCATCGAAATTACTCCCGGTACGTGCTTAACGTTATTCATTATGCCGTTCGCAATGAACTCGCCCTTAATCGGTTGCAGATTCTTAGCCGGCGTCAGTTTGCCTTTTTCGGCTATAAAACCGCCGCCCTGAATCATAAATCCCTTTATGATGCGGTGCAGGCACAGCCCGTTGTAGTAGCCCTCGGTTGCAAGCTTAACAAAGTTCGCAACCGAAAGGGGTGCTTCCTCCGTGTACAGCTCGATATTCACAACCTCGCCCGTTTGGAAGGTTATTTTTGCTATAGGATTAGCCATTTTTTTGTGCGGACTATTTGTCGCCCTTGTTCTTGTCCTTGTCGCCGTGGCAACCGCACCCGCAGTCGCAATCACCATCGTGGTCGCAATCGCACTCGTCCTCTTCCTCGCCGAGGAGTTCCATAAAGAAATCGAAGAGCTTTTGGTCAAGAGTTTCGTCGTCTACAACGACGTATTCCTCGCCTACAATCTCCGCAAAGGCTAAGTCAGCCTCTTCTTCGTCCTTGTCCTCGGGAAGATTCTCCGACAATGCCGCGTATGTCTTGCCCTCAAATTCAAACTCGCCGATTACGATGTACTCGTACTCGTTGCCCTCTTCATCGGTGAATACGATTACCTCGTCTTCGCCCTCGATTCCGTCGAAATCGTCTTTTTCTTCGTTTGCCATTTTTTAATGTGTAAACCTTTTTGTGCCGCGGCTTACTGCGGCTTTGCTTGTAACTATTCTTCTTCGGATTCCTCCGCGTCGGAAATTTTATAATTCGCGTCTAAATATTCTTGTAAAATTATTTCCGCCGCACACGCATCTATACACACGCGCGAATCAACCTGCTTTTTACCCGTTTTTTTCAGCTTTTCGTACGCTTCTACGGTTGTCAGCCTCTCGTCTATGAAGTGAACCCCGCAGCCCGAGTGCTTCGCAATTTCCTTTGCAAGAATCCTCGCGCCCTTCGCGCTGTCGCCCTCGCTGCCGTCCATATTGAGCGGAAGTCCTATGACGAACGCCTCGGCGTTGTTTTCCTTTAAGAATGCCGCACAAGCCTTGCCGTCCTCCTTGCCGCCTACCCTCTTGTACACGCCGTGCGCGAACGCTAAGGTTTTGGATTCGGATGAAACCGCAATTCCTATCCTTGCTTTGCCGTAATCGAAGCCTACGATAACGCCCACTCTTATTTAACGAGTGCGCAAAGTGAGCTGAAGTTCGCGGGGTTTTCGATTGCGATTTCCGCAAGCATTTTGCGGTTAAGGTCGATGCCTTTAACCTTTAACCCGTGGATAAGCACGCTGTAGGATAAACCGTTTGCTCTTGCCGCCGCGTTGATACGGGCAATCCAAAGCTTGCGGAAGTCTCTTTTCTTTCTTCTTCTACCGGCAAATGCGTAGTTGCCGCTCTTCATAACGGCTTGACGGGCAATGCGGTAGAGCTTGGACTTCGAACCGAAGTAGCCCTTTGCTTGCTTTAATATCTTTCTTCTTTTTTTAACTGCGTTAACGCCTCTTTTAATTCTCATCGCTTGTCCTCCTTAGTTACTTTCTGCCCCCTACCATTACGGAAAGGGTTTTTTGTATGGTTTCCGGTGCGTAGCCGCCTTGTCTTAAACGGCGTTTACGCTTGCGGTTTTTTTTGGTCAAAATGTGGTTTTTGTTACATTTCGCCCTGATTACGATTCCTGTGGCGGTAAGTCTGTATCTCTTTTTTGCACCGCCGTGACTTTTCATTTTAGGCATATCTTTCTCTCCTGTTTTGTTCTTTCGAACTTATTTTTTTATTGGTTCAATCATCATTAAGATGACCTTTGCCGCCACGGCATCCTTTTTAGGAGGCTGTGTTACTTCGCCTACGTCTTTGAGATTTTCGGCGAAATCTTTCATTACCTGAATCGAGCGTTCGGGGTAGAGGTTTTGGCGACCTTTCATCATAATGCGCACCTTTACCTTGTCGCCGTCCTCAAGGAACTTGCGAGCTTGCTTGGCGCGGGTGTTGAAATCCCCGATATCAATCACCGCGGAGAGTTGAACCTCTTTGGTTTCCTGCTCGTTGCGTTTAATCTCGCGCGTTTTCTTTTCCTGCTTGCTCAAATCGTACTTATACTTGCCGTAGTCGTAGATTTGCGCAATCGGAGGGGTTGATACCGCGTTGATAAGTATAAGATTCAACCCCTTACTCTGCGCAAGTTGCAGAGCTTGCGGAGTTTTCATTACTCCGAGATTTAGTTTTTCCTCGTCCAAAAGACGAACCTCGGGAACGCGGATTTGGTAATCCTTTAAGATTCTCGGGGTGTTATCGCGTCTTTTATTATTGTTGTTAGGTGCCGGCAATGTCCTCCTGTCAGGGTTTTACTAAACTCTGAAAAACAAAAAACCGCGAGGGGTTATTCCACGCGGTTGATGCTTTCGCAAAATTCTACCGAAGTAGTACCGTCGCTGCCCTCTCGCTTGCGCTATGGGCGGGAAAAATCCTCTTAGTTGCTCAATCATTGTAATACATTTCCGCTTTGATGCAAAATCGTATATTTTTACAACTTAAAAGAAAAACAGCGCAAGCGTTGCAATATAAGTGTGTCTGCCGTACGCAAGTACGGCTACCGTAGCAATTTGGCAAATTGCTACTAACTATACATATTATTCTCTTTTATTTTTCTATATATAGGAAGAGCCTCCCCCAAAATGACGAACCCTGCCCCGTCAAAACGGGAGACCCTGCCTCCCCCCAAAATGACGTACTCTGTCTCCTCAAAACAGGAATATGCCGTTGCGGACAATCCGCAACGGAATTTTGTCACCCTGCGACTTCGCTCCGAACGGCAACACATTATCCGCTTTATCCGTTTCCCTGCAAGCGCAATCCGCCATTGCATTTTGAACTTTGGATGATAAAATATCTGCGTAGTGCGGTTTATCCTTTCCCGCTACACTTCAATTTAAGTAACCGCTGATTAATTAATCAGCGGTTACTTAAGGGGCGTGCCGTTCGCGGTGCGCCTTTTTTATTGCAAGAAATAAAAGGACAAGATTTATGAAAAAAGTTGAAGAATTACAAAAAGAGCTCCTGCATAAGCAGAAAAAAGAAAAGAACTCCGCGCTCGTCCGCGAAATTGTTGACGATTACAACAAGCGAAAACTTGCACGGCTGCATCAAGAAGCGGTTTGGAGGCTGAACTCCGACTTCATTAAAGGAAAGCAATTTTCCTTTATCAACGGCGCGTATCAAATCGCGACCGCCTCGCCCGTCTTCGATTGGGCCGAACACAAGGTGTACAACCGCATCGCCCCGACAATCGAAAACCGCTTGGCAAAGTTCGCGCGTGTTAACTGCAAGGTCGTCGTGCGCCCGGCAAGCTCGGACGATAACGATATAAACTCGGCAAAGCTCGCCTCACGTTTGATTGACGGCACACAAACGGATAACGATTTCTTTACCCTGCAAGCGCGCGCTAACTACCTAAGCGAGGTCTACGGCACGGCGTTTTGGAAGGTGTTTTACGAAAATAACCGCGTGAAAATCGTCCCCGTTTCGCCGTTTGAAATTTTCCCCGACTCGCTAACCGTTTCGGAAATTAACGACTGCGAAAGCATTATCCACGCAAAAAACTTTTCGGTAAACGAAATCTCCTCTCTTTATAAAGTCCCCGTTGAGGAAATTAAGCTGAATAACTCACCCCTGCCCGTATCTAACGGAGAGCGGTCTGCGGAGGTTATCGAAAAATACTGCCGCCCCTCGCGCCAATATCCCGACGGCAGGCTTGTGATTATCGCCGGCGAAAACCTTGTGTTTGACGGAATTTTACCGTACTTAAACGGCGACGACGGCGAGCGCGGTTTTCCGTTTATTAAGCAAGGCGCGTACTCCTCGGACAACGAGTTTTTTGCGCGAAGCGTAATAGAGCGGCTTATACCCGTACAACGGGCGTACAACGCGGTAAAAAACCGCAAAAACGAGTATCTTGCACGCCTTTCGGTAGGCGTGATTGCGGTAGAGGAGGGCAGTGTTGACCTTGACCTTCTTGACGAAGAGGGCTTACCCCCCGGCAAGGTTTTGGTATACCGTCAAGGCAGTACGCCTCCGCAGGTTATGCCGACCGGCGGCGTTCCGGCGGAGTTCCGCGACGAGGAAGCACGGCTTTTGCAGGAAATTTCGGACATTTCCGGCGTCAGCGGCGCGGTCAACTCGGCGAGCATCATTTCGAATTCTATAAGCGGATATGCGTTATCGTTGCTTTTGGAGCAAGATTACTCGCGGTTGTCCGTAACGACTGAGGGTATCCGCAACGCCGTGCGTAACATCGGCAAGCATATTTTAAGGCTGTATAAACAGTTCGCCAAAACGGAAAAACTCTTAAAAACGGCAGGCACTCAAGGGAAATGCGAGGTGCTTTCGTTTACCGCCGCCGATTTAACGAGCGACGACGTCGTTTTGGAAGTCGACAGCGAAATGCAGGAAACCCCCGCCGTCCGCCGTAATATGGTTATGGATTTGGTTAAAAACGGCATTCTCGCCGGCGAAAACGGAGCAATATCGGAGCGCGATAAAGCTCGCGCCTTGGAAATGCTCGGCTTCGGGAATTGGGAATCGGCAAAAAATACCGAGGAAGCGCACCTGAAGCGCGCGGAAGCGGAAAACTCCGAATTGCGGCATTCAAGCGTTGACATTTTAGATGCCGACGGACACTCCCTCCACGCCGCAGAGCATTCGCGCTACCTTGCATCTAACCGACAGGACTTGTCCCCCGACGCCGTTGCCCGCTTTGAGGAACATATCGCAACGCATAAGAGCCTCCAAAAGCTTTTAGATAATATCGAAAAATAACGGTTAGTGTCCCAATCCTTATTTTTGCGTATAATCCAAACCTTCTTATTAGTTCATTCCCGCTCGCTTCGAGAGGCGTCAATGAGAAAGCGTTTGACGGCGTTTATGCGTTTTTCGGCGGAATCGAGGGGCTTGAAGATTACGGTGATAGGGTCGTTAGGGGAGAGAACGGCGTCCTTACCGTACCGCTCAAGAGCGTAAAAAAAGCGTTCGTTTGATAGAATTGTGGTGTCTACGAAGGTCAACCCGGCGGCGTTGGCGGTCACGGCAACCTTTTTTACGCCGAGGCGCGAGGCGAGGTTTTTTACAAGCCCGACGGAGATTAGGTTGCGGACTTCGACGGGCGGCTGTCCGTAACTCGCGCTTAAATCGTTTAACAACGAGGCTTCCTCCTCGAGCGCGGTTAAGTCGGAAATGCGGCGGTAAAAACGCACGCGCGCATCGGAACTATCGATGTAATAGTGCGGCAACGATACGCTGCCGTCGGTTAAAACCTCGGTGTTTAACTTCTTCGGAAGGGTTTCGCCCTTCATTTCCGAAACGGTTTCGTTAAGTAGGCGCACATACATTTCGTAACCGACCCGCTCCATATTTCCGTGTTGCTCCGCGCCGAGTACGCTGCCCGCGCCGCGGATTTCCATATCCTGCACCGCAATAGAGAAACCGCTGCCAAGGCTCGTGTTGTTTAGAATCGCATCGAGCCGCCTTGCCGCCGTTTCGCCGATTTCCATACCCTCGGGTAGGGTGAAATATGCGTGCGCAAGCGAAGTACTGCGACCTACGCGCCCCCTAAGCTGGTACATTTCCGCAAGCCCTAATTTGTGCGCGTTGACGACGATAAGGGTGTTAGCGTCGGGTATATCTATTCCGTTTTCGATTATGGTCGTCGCGATTAAAACCGAGGCTTGCTTGTTGTAGAACGCGCGGATTCTCTCCTCCGTTTCGATAGGCGGCATCTGCCCGTGCGCGTAAATTACATTGATTTCAGCGCCTAACAAATTTTGAATGTGTACGAAAAATTGGTGGATTTTCGCAACCTCGTTAAAGAGTATGAACACCTGCCCGTTCCGTTCGATTTCGCGCTCAGCGGCATCCTTAACAAGGGCGTCCGAGTACTCACACACATAAGTTTCAACAGGGAGGCGGTTTACGGGCGGCGTTTCCAACGTCGATATATCCCGTATGCCCGAAAGCGACATATGCAGCGTTCGGGGTATCGGCGTCGCGCTCATCGTGAGGACGTTTACGTTGGTTTTTAACGCCTTAATTTTTTCTTTATGCTCAACGCCGAACCGTTGTTCCTCGTCCAAAACGAGCAAGCCTAAATCGTGGAAAACAACGTCCTTGCTAAGCAAGCGGTGCGTTGAAATTACGACGTTCGTTTTGCCGCTTGCAAGGTTTTGCAAAACGTCCTTTTCGTATTCCTTGGTGTTCAGGCGCGAGAGCATATCCACATGCAAGCCGAAGTTTTTGAACCGCTCCGAAAACGTTTTATAGTGCTGTGTGCAAAGAATGGTTGTCGGGCAAAGTACCGCCGCTTGCTTTCCCTCGATTACGGTTTTGAAAACTATGCGTACCGCAACCTCGGTTTTGCCAAAACCCACGTCGCCGCAAAGCAGCCTGTCCATAACCTTGCCGCTCTCCATATCCTCCTTGATTTCGGATATTGCGGTGAGCTGGTCTTCGGTTTCTTCAAACTCGAACGATTCTTCAAGCTCGCGCTGCCAATCGGTATCGGCATCGTATTTGTGCCCTAAGCGGTTGAGGCGCGATTCGTACAAGGCAACCAAGTCAACCGCCAAATGCTTTACGGACGAGCGGACTTTTTCCTTAGTTTTTTCAAACTCCTTGCCGCCCAGACGGTGCAATGCCGGTGTGCCGCCGCCGAGATATTTTTCGATTCTGTCGGAGTATTCGACGGGGATATACACCTTGCCGTCGCCGGCGTATCTTAACAAGCAGTAGTCGTGCTTTTCGCCCTTGCGAACCTCCTTTGTAACAACGCCTTCGAATATACCTATACCGTACTCGTCATGAACGATATAATCGCCGACTTTCGGAATTAAAAACGCGTCGGACTTTTGACGGCTTGTTTTGCGTGCGGCGGCGCGTTTGTAAACCTCGCCCGTCGCATAAGCGGTTATGCCGAAATCGGGATAGTAAAACCCCGAGTAAAGCGTATCGGGAATAACGCAAATAAGGTCATCAGTTTCGCCGTCAACGGATAGCGTTGAGGTCAACCCTCCGTCGTACAAATTGCGCCTGACAACATCCGCGCCGACACCGCTACCCGCGAAAATGTATACCCGTTCGCCGCGAATAAGTCGCCCGTTTACGTCGTTTATGAAAATTGCGGGGTCGGTGCCGAACTTCGGCGAGGAAACTCCGCGGAGCGCGTACTGGTAATTTGAATCGAATATCGGGTTGCTGTCCGGCGCGATTTGGTATGAAATTAAAGCGAATTTTTCAAGCGCGGCGTACAACGATTTTGGAGCAATAAGGCTCGATTCGTGTATTAACCCTGCCTCGCCGCTCTTTGCAAGCGACTCCACGCGCGTTTTGTGTTGGGTTACATACAGCTTTAATTTGTCGTCAACCGAGCGCGTTTCGTCAAAGGCGATAACGGAATTTTGCGGCAGATAGTCCAAAACCGAGCCTAAATCGTTTTCAAAAAAAGGCGTCAAATATGAGAACGACGCATCAAGCGGCAGCTCTGCGGTATCGGTTTCGGCAACCGTCGGGAGCCTGTCCTCAAACGAATTCAAAATTTCGGTAAAGCGTGAGTTCGCGCCTTTCCGCGTGCGCGAAATAAGGTAGCGCAACTCCGTACACGCGTTTTTTGATATGAACAGGTCGGTTTTCGGAGGGATTACAATCGATTCGCACCTTTTTGCAACCATACCCGATTCCGCCTCGAAAAGCCGCAGGGTTTCGAGATTATCGCCGAAAAACTCAGCGCGCACGGGCAGCTCGGAATTTATCGGATAAATGTCTATTATGTCGCCGCGGACGGCAAACTCGCCCTTATCGCCGACCCGTTCAACACGGGTGTAGCCGGCACGGGCGAGGCGCAGAACCGTTTCCTTGAACGAAATGCCGTTACTTGCAAGCGTTGAAAGCACAACGATTGCGTTTTTGAAATACTCGGGCTTTGCAAACCGCTGAAGAAGCGTTTCCGCCGTTATTACCGCGCCTTTAGCCGTGCCCAAAAGCAACTCCGTGAGAGCGGTCAACTTGTTATTATATTGAGTCGTTCGGACAACGCTTGCGGAGATTAACAAATCCTCCTTTTGAGGTATGAACACAACGCCGCCGCCCAAGAGAGCGTTCAGATTGTCGCAAGCGTTTTGTGCGGATAAATAATCGCGCACTATATACAAAAACGGCAAATTAAGGCCCGCCGTGAGGTGCTGCCGCGCGCTGGCGGCGGCGCAAAAAACCGTCACGTTTTCACCGGTTGCGACCGTTTCCTTGACGGCTTTGAACACTCCTCCAAGCCTTTCCGATGTCAAAAATTTGTATTTCAAAATGCTATTTAATTATTGCCGCTTTTTCGCCGTCACGGGCAACAATGTTTATTTCATCTCCCGTTTTAAGTGCCGCAACGCCGGTTATGTCCTTGCCGTTTTTCTTTACCGCAAAAAAGCCGCGTTGCAGGACGCTCATCGGGTTTAACGCGGAAACCTTTTCGCAAAGCAATTGAATTTTATGCTCCGCCGCCGTCACTTTATTCCGCGTTTTCTCGCGGATTGCGCTGAGCTTTGAGCTTAATTCGTAGTCCTTTTTATCGAGTTTGGACTTCGTTATATGGAATACCGTGTTGAGAGAAGCGGCAATTTGCGAGCTTATTTCGTCTAATTTTTCCTTTGAATTATCCTTGCAAAATTCGAGCAAAGAAAATATCGCTTCCCGTAATTCATCCGCGTTAAAGGCAAGCAATTCGGCGGCGGCGGTGGGGGTAAGGGCGCGCAAATCGGCGGCATAATCGGATATAGGATTGTCGGTTTCGTGTCCTATAGCCGACACTACGGGAGTCCGCATTGCATAAAGCGTGCGTGCGACCTTTTCGGAGTTAAAGGGCATAAGGTCTTCAAACGAGCCTCCGCCGCGCGCAAGTATGACGGCATCGAAGCCGCCCTTGTCAGCTTTTAACAGCGCGTTTACTATGTCGTTTTCGGCGGTTACGCCTTGCACTCTTGTAGGGATTACGGTTAATTGCTGGCAGTCGTTATACCTACGAAAGGTTGAGTACATATCCTGCAACACCGAGCCTTCCTTGCCGGTCACGAGGGCGATATTTAAGGCGTATTTCGGGAGGGTCTTTTTGTGTTCTTCCGCAAAAATCCCTTCGGCGCGGAGCGTTTGCTTTAGCTCTTC
>JAISKW010000145.1 GCA_031260775.1 Christensenellaceae bacterium | reverse complement strand
CTCTATCTTTATATAGTCTACAACGCGCGCCGCAACGTTAATTTCGATTGCCATTTTAAGCGACTTCCACTTAGCATATACATAGAATCTTCCGCCGTTATAAGAAATATTGCTTAAATCGAAATCGAAAATGCCGTATTCCTCAGTGGTACTGAAGCTCTCGGTAACGTGCGTAGGCTCGTTCCATTCGCCGCTCCTTGTGCCGATATACACATTTTCGCGAAGCTCTCCGCTCGTGCTCATAAACTGTATCAGCGACGACGTTACAACAACCGTGGGAACGCCGCTGATAATTCTTGTTTCTTCAACCCTCGGACTCTCACGGTAAAACGCTAACGGGTCATAAGTGGGGTCGGTTATTCTCCTTTGCGAGAACTCCACGGGGTCGATTGTAAGATGCTCTATAATAGGAATGCCGTTGATATACGACTTAGCCAAAGCATCCGCATAAGCCTGCCCCTCTAAGCTCTCGTTTACGAGCTGAATTCTGCGGTTCTTAATTTCAATATTAACCACAAAATCTATTTCCGAAACGCTGCCCTTTCCGATTTTTATCGTGTACGCATTCGGAGCCTCTCCGTCCAATTTAGCTTTTACGGTCGCGTTCGTGTAGGGGAAGCCTTGAATAATGAATTCTAACGTGTCGTAAATCCTCTGTCCCGAAGGCAAGTCGTAATACACGGCGATGAATGTAGGTATCGGAACGTCGTCCAACGGGTCGATAACAATGCTATCAAGCTCGTACGCGTATGTGCCGTCGAAAACCCCGTCCTTATAAACAGCATAACGCGAGGCAACGCCGGTTAAATCGCGCGTGCCGTTCGCCGTATCGGTGATAATCATGGAGTAGGTCGCCGTCTGTCCGAACAAATACGCCTCGGGCTTATAGCGGTAAATATCCGTTGAAAACTCCGCCGTGCGTCCCACAAACGACAGCTTGTATTCGAGCGTTAAATCGCCGAAATAAACCTCTATATCCTTTGCAAAATATGCGGTGTACTTCGACTTAAACGCCATATCCTCAAGCGAGTCAATAACCGGCTCCGCATAAGACGCCTTGTCGAATTCAAACGGCTCAGTGTAGTTTGCGGCAACCGTTTGAATGATTTCGGGGCGCGAAAAGAACACTTTTGCCCTCATATTCGCGTTGATATTTTCAACGCCGAATATCGATAAAATCGGGTCGTATATCCTGCCGTTGACCTCATAAGGAGAGAGCGAAAGGCTCATATATTCGCCGGTAATTGCGGTGCGTGCATCGCGCTGCAAAACCGAGTAAATATCGGCGATTGCATTTGTCGAAAACAAGCTTGCATCGCCTAACGATATCTGTAAGGCGTCGTAAACCGACTGTCTGTTAATTTTGTACGAAAGAGGAATAAGCGACTCGCCCAACGCTAAATCCGCCTTTTTGCGGAAGTATGCGTCGGCAATCTCAACATAAAAACACTCGTGGTCGTCCTCCGCCGAGTAAACGCGCAGAATAGGCGGGGTTGCCGCATTGTCGATATCCGCTCTCGTGTATTGAATTTTGCCGTAGGAGCCGGGCAATAAAACCGGGTTGTACCAAAGAGAAAGGAACAACATCGTTTCGCCGTTGTCCTGCCAAATTTCGGTTTCAAGATACATCCTGTCTCCGCCTCTTATAATAAATTCGGAGTTTGCACCGGTACCGTCGCCTAAGAATATACCGAGCAACTCGCTCATATCCGCGGGAACGTCGCCCTGAACGCCCATTTCTCCTTCAAAATGCAAGCGCAGAACTTCGGCGGGAGCATATCTTTCGTACTCCGCGCTGTCGAACTCTACGTAATCATATAAGTCCTTTGAAAAGTACTTCGGCGGTGTAATATTGAGCATTTGCTCATTTTGCGAGTCCTCGTAAAGCGAAAGGATAAAGAATCTTGTCGTACCGTTAAAGGTTTCGACGGTTATCAAGCTATCCGAAAAATCGTAGCTTAAAACCAAATGAATTTCGTCAAAAATGCCGCTTTCAATGAGCGCGTTAACAGCACCCACGTCTAACCCTATGGTTTCGGAAATAAATTCGGCAACGTACTTAACATAATTAGCCGCCTCGATGGCGTTGTTGTTCGTTTGGTTTAACAATTCTTGCGCCGTGTTCTGCAAATTTTCTATTGCCTTTAATAAGTCCTTATCTATAGTGAACGAGAACTTAGTGCCGTTGCTTTGCGAGTGCATAATTATGCTGTCAACAAGCGCGTAGAGGGTCGGCTCGCTCCTCACTATATTAAATAAGTAGCTTGTTGACTCCGCGCTGCCTTGATTGAACGCTGTATTGAACATATTGTTCCTGATTAATACAATCGTCGAGGCGTTGCTTAAAACCGAGTTTACAAATTTATGGAAATCAAAGCCGTCGGTATACGCCTTCGGGAGGTTCATTTCGCCGAACGCGAACGGAGATTTCGGCGGATTACCGTCAAGTCCGGGCTCTCCCAAATAATTTGCAACAAGCCCTTCGATATTTATGTATAGCTTTTTGTCGCCGTCGGGGGTGCCTTCGGGCTTATAGTTATAATACAAAAACGCTACTTGGTCGTCATGGAAGGTATCGAATTCCGACCCCCCGTCCGCAACGACAAAATCGGGTGATTTTGAACGGAAATCGATTAAAAATTGGTCGCGGTTTTCGTTTTTCGGGTCGATTACCGCACGGATTGCCGCCGAAAACTCCGCTTCCCATGCATCGACATACAGCGTACCGGTGTAGGAATACTCGCCGCCGAACGAAATCCTGTAATCGTTATATTTGTAAATTACCTCTCCCTTTTGAACGAGCTCTAAAATGGTTTCGTCCTCGCAGAAGCGCATATCCACAGTTTTACCGTCGTTTGTCCGCGCCGTACCGCTACGGAGAAGAATTGCATTTACCGCCCATGAGGGAATATTACCGTCCTCATCTAAGAAAATATCCGTTTCGTTAATCAGCTTGCCCTCGTCCCTAAGCCTTGCAATCGTATCCTTCGAAATCGAAGATACCGGCATCAACGTCGACAATATCGTCCGCGGACTCTCGTTGTTCCGTACCGCGTTCGCGAGCGCGTTATACAACAAGGTTCCCTCGATGGGGGCTTCGCTCAGTTTCTTAGGTGTATTGAAGTAATTAGCAACGGTCAAATCCGCTTTTTCGTACGTTCCCGCCAAGCGTTCGTTGACAGCATAATTCTTGTTAACGTCGTATTGCGTAATACCTATCGTTCCTTTATCTAAATCGCCGAGCGGTTTTTCCTCATAATATATGTGGATTTTGAATCTATCTACGTTGTTTGCCTCATTTCCCGAAAAATCCAACAAAATTGCGTTGACCTTTGCTTGCCCGTCGGTGGCCCTCGGGATAAACGACATAGAGGCCTCCTCGCAATCCAACCGTCCGATACCCGCATTGCCGATATCCGACAGCTTAAAGCCGAAGCCTAACAGCGTAAGCGCGTCCAAACGCTTGCCGATATAATCTCTGACCGTTCCGGTTAAAATCTTGTTAATTGCCGTTTTTCCGTTATCTAACGTGGCGTTGGCAATGGTAATTGCGTAAGGCGAGGTGATGTCCGCCAGCTTTTTATTGCTGCCGTCCGCGTTTTTCTCCTGCACGGCGGTAACCGATATTGTATTGAAATCTACTCCGTTAATAATGCCCGCATAGTATTCATAGAACGATGAAAGCTTGTTTCCGTTAGCTTCGTCAACCGCCCACGGGTCGTCAACGGACTCCCAATTGCGGTTAAAAAAGTAGAATTGACCTACATCAAACGTGGTTATTATGGAATAAAACAGCTCATAAGTAGGCTCTGCGGAGAAGTTCTTCTGATACGAACGCACGCCGTTGACTTCGGTATACAGGTCGTTACCGTTGTAATAAACGAATAACTTGTTATTGATATCGTTATTATCCTTAATGCGGAGCAGTATTTCGGCATCCTTATCGATAAGCGAATCCTCCTCGCTGCTCGCCGTGTAGTTTGCCTGATATGTAATTGTCAGGTTCGCCTTATTAAAGAGGATTTCGTACTCGCTGTCGACGAAGCGTTTCGGCAAAACCGCGTGCGTGCTTATACCCGACGTGTCGTAATACGCCCGGTTTAAGCCGTTTTGAGCGGCCGTTTTTATGTCCGAAACCTCGAAAATGGAAGAGCCTAACGGGTTGACGGTTTGCCCGCCGCTATCGTCGCCTTTGTCTTTTTTGCACGACATGAACAACGATGTCATCAGCACCGCCGCCACCACAAGTATTAGGATTTTTGTTATTCGTTTCATTTCTATATGAATCCTTGCCGCCTTTCGGCGACGCGGATTCCATTAATATTGTTTTACACCAAGTACAGCGTTAACCGCGCACTTGTTGAAGTCATAAAGTAAATGTCTCTGTTTTCTCCGCTAATCACAACCTTGTCGGACTGTACCTGCGCAGGCGCATTTAAGTTCTGAGGGTCGGTATGCCATGTTATTGTGTACCACAAACGGAAGTTTTCGGGGTCGTGCCCGAAATAGCGGTCAACCGCAGCGTTCAAATCATCAAGATAGGTTTCGTAACCGGTATAATAAGGATTGCTCCGTCCGATGTAGGTATCCAAATCATAATGCGAAGTGACTAAGCTGTGGATTGCTTGTTCCTTTCCTCCGCCCGCATAATATATCTGCCCTTCGCGGTTAACGTCGGGACGCATATCAAGGAAGAGCAGCGTTATCGGAAGTTCCACAACGTAATCGTTGCGCACGTCTCCGTTCCATTCGGCAGTTCCCTCAAAGTGGCGTCTGAACACAACCAAATAGTTCGTCTTGATTCCGCCGCCGAAGTACTGGTCTTGGAAAGGATTGTTCGGGTCTGCACCGGCATACGCATCGCGCAAGGACGCTTGATACGTTCCGACCGACACGGGGATTCCGCTTTCGTAAACATACGCCGTAGCGGTTGCTCCGATATACGGGTTTGTGGGGTCAACCACCCACGTATTAATGCTGAATCCTTGGAATTGAACAAAATCAATTTCGGGGAAATCGTACGAGTAAACAGCGGTTTGGGTGCCGTTTCTGAGGTTTGCAGGAATCCTTAGATTCGTTGAAGAAACAACCGTCCCCTGACCGTCCGCCAAATAATAAACGCCTAATTTGTAGTTATTAACGTCGCGTTTTAATTCGTCCAACGTCGTGCCGTAGGGGCTTGTTCCGTACAGCAACAGATGTGTGTTAAACGCCGCCGCCCACGTCTCATTTTTGTATTCCGCGGGGATAAAGATAATACTCTTTACACCCTCCGTATATACATTGCCGCCCTCGGTATTAATATTTGTGAAATCGGTACGCTTCCTTACATTAAACGCCACCTCGAAATATTTATACACGTTCTTTTGCGTTTCGGGGTCAAAAATAAACTCAACCTCGGTTTGCATAATCGAAAGGTCGGTTGAGCCCATTTCGGACGGGTCGTCGCCTATTACGGTACTTCCCGGGGTGAAATCGCCTATAACGGTAGGACGGCGGATTGTTGAGAAAGTTAAATCGTCAACGAACACGCGGATTGCTATTTCCTGTCCGGTCAGCGCGTTGCCGAGCTTTCCGTGAATAATTTGTGAGCCTTCGACAAGCGTTTCGCCGCCCGCCGTCCAAATGACGTCAATTTCCGTCGCGGACTTATACACACCCGTGAAATCGTCAAACAAGGAAATCGGTTTGCCCGCAGCGTATTCGGCACCGTTTGCAACGGTCGCAGCCAAAAGTTTTTTCTCGATTCCGGCCAACGTATCGACAAAGATATCCTCGAACCTCCAATACGAATACGGAACGTCGTTCTTGTCTCCGGCAACAGCCGTTGTGAAAACCGATACGGGGGCTGCCGAAACGCCGCTTCCCGCAGAATAATCCGGTTTATACTCGGACAATCTTCTGTCAATGACCTTGACGTCAATCTTCAAGTTTACAATTGCGTCACCGGTTGAGGTCGCGCTCGGTTTCATTTCGGTTAACGCGGTAAATTGAAGCGTGTCGTACGCAATTTGCGGTACTTGTGTATAATGCGTTCTTAAAATAATATCCTGCCCCGAAACAAAGTGGACGATAAAGTATTCGGGGAGTGCCGTATTTTCTCCGTACGGGTCAATTTCATATTCGAATTCCGAAGAATCCGTATCGTAGTAAAGCCCCGTCGCTACCTCGAAACCCTCTTTTGTATGAGCATAGGATAAGCCTTCACGCGTGACAATACCCGCTCTTAACGCTAAGTTATCGTCGGTAATAGAGTAGTATTCTCTGCCGTTCATCGCGGCGATTGCCGTGCCTGACTTGTATGCCTCGACGGAGGTTACGGTTTTATCAAGGAAAACGTACACTATCGTCAACACTTTGCCGTCAACGAGCGTTACCGTTACCGTTATCTTTGTATTTCCGTTGACGTAGTCCCAGTTTTCCGGGTTCGTGTAATACGACGAGGGAACCCTTCCGGTTATCGGGTCAGGCGTGCCCGCCTGCTTTAAGTCAACGTGATACAAAACCGAGTCCTTATGCGCCGGGCCGTTCGAACCGAATTCCGCTTGCATCAAACGTCTTTCGCCGAGAGGGTCAACAACATCCTTTGCCAAGCGGTAATAATTGAGCGCGCCGGTGCCGGTTCTGTTATAAATATAGTTGTATTCGCCTTCGGACTCATAAGGCGGAGGGGAATCCGAAGAAATGCTGAAATCGTAGCCGCTTTGCAATCCTAATGCAGAGGGGAACGGCAACATACCGCTCAATAAATAGTCGCGGTAAGCGTCAATCTCAACTATATATGCGTTTTCGATACCGTAGTAGTTCGGCGTAAGTATGCCCTCATAAGCCGCGCCGGTTACATCGTTGCTGTATGTTATCTTATTGATATTAAAAGGGAGTATCGTTATATAAACCTTAATATCCTGTCCATATTCCGCGCTGCCGATTCTTGCGGTTGCAAGTAAAGTCCTATCTAATGCCGTGACGCTCGTAACGTTATAGAAAGGTCTCCCGCCGTCCGCCGTAGGCAACGTCAATAACGCGGGGTTAAGAACCCATTTGACGTTAGGAATTTCAACGCCCTCCATTGAAATTGCGGTGGGAATAATGGTTCGGATATTTGCCGCATTCAACGCTTTAATCGAATCCCAAACCTCATATACGGAGTAGATAATAATATCGCCCTCGAGGTCGGTTTGCAGATAGTCGTAAATTGCAAAAGGCGTAGCGGTATTCCCCTCAACGGAGTGAATAGGGCCGGGGTTTGCAATATCAACAACAAGCCTCTTATAGATGCGCGAGCCGTCGGCGAGCATTGCGGTAAACCATGCGTCGCCGCCTTGGTTTACTATGCTGTAGTCAAGCTCGGTAAAGGCGAGCGAATCGCTTTTTTCTAACCCCACAAAGTTGTTGGGCATTTCGGGATTGTCAATAACAAGGTACCAAATTTCGGGGATAATGACGTCCTCCGGTCTTACGGGCGTACCGTCATAGCCGATATTTAATCTTAGCTCGCGGTTAAAAACAAACGGATGCGCCGCCGTATATAAGGCGTTTGCTTCGTCGTCGTAAAGCTTAATATGATGCACAACCGCCTCTTCGTTTTCGCGCGTAAGCTTTTTAACACCCGTCGATTCATACTCATCGACAAGTGTCAACACGAAGTCCGCGCCGCCCATTGTCAGCATATGCATAAAGGTTACAAAGTGACCGTATTCCTCATCTAAACCGCTGTCGGAGGGGGTTTCCCATACATAATCGCCGAACAGCAACTCGTAAAGCGGCAAACTCTCGCCTACGTCAACGGGATTATCCCAATTCTTGAGCGTTTGACCTAAATGCAATTGATAAACCTGTCCGCCCGTCTCATAAGCAACCTCTTGCACGTCGAACGTCCTTATGTAACGGTAGAAGTTGAAAGTATCGTCGGTCAATAAATCTAATATCAAATCCTCATGCGGGTCGCCCGTCAAGGGGTCGTTGAACTCGATTTTTACTCTTTGGAGAGCGTAAAGGAAGAACTCAAACGCGTTCATATCCTTTCCGTCCACATAGTATTCTTCAACGGTAAACGGAACGAAATCGTAAGGCAACTCCTCGTCGGGTATTGTAATTGTGCCGTTTGTAAAGTGCGGAGGTCTTAAGGTTATTTGCGCGCCGTCAACCTCATAAATTTCGCCGATATCCGCCGCCCCTAAACCGTAAATTCCGTCAATGTTCAATAAGCTCACCGTGCGGATACTCCACTCCTCAATATCAAAGTTCAGCGGGATTTTTAACGAAGAATCCTCATGGTTACTAATTTCAACACCGCCGCCGATTAAATAGAGCGAGGAGTGCGGAATGAAACCGTCCAAGGTGTTAAAATTCCAACGCCAATCGGTGTATTCCACCGCATACCCGCGCTCGCGCAAGGGATAATCGGTAAAGTAAGCCTTGATGTACGAAGGAATTTCGAACCTCGCAAAGGTGTCAACCTCGTAATTGTAGGTGAGTTCGATATCGGTGTCGTGGTTGTTTTCGTATCCGGGGTCGGAGCCGAATATAGCTTGCTCATTAGGCTCGCCGCCGCCGACTAACGAATAATACCCGTCTTCGTCAACGCCGCCGAATTCGAACGAGGTTACGTCGCTTGAAAGCACCTCTATCCTCACTTGGAAGAAAACCGTATTTTCGCCGTTTCCTATGCTTACTTGGATTGCCGTTTTTGTACCGGGTACAGTATAAATATCCTTTGATAATCTTGCGATTAACGGAGACCACGTTTCGCCGTCGGCAGCCATCGTCCTTTCGTAGTCAAGAATATCTCCGTAAAGATTGTACGTCTTCGAACCGTCGGAATGTAAATCCTCCGTGCTGTAAAGAATGGTATTAGTCGCCCACTCGTACTCGTATTCGGCGGGCTTTTCGGGCGCGTAATTTGCCGTGTACGGCGTTTTTGTGTAAATATACTGCTTGTCGCCCAAAGAGGGGTCGACAAATGTAACAAAATTCTCAAGTTGCCCTATGAATTCGTTAATATTATTTTTGCTTAAATTATTGTACGTAGCGGTTGACAATTGCCCCATAAACCAAACGTCTAAATCCGTTGAAATGGTCGTCAAAATTGCGGCGGCTGTTCTTTCCTTGATAAGGTCAACCGCATCGGTATGCGTTGCGCTCCCCAATAATTCCCACAAATCTATAAACGCTTCTTCAATGTACTGCGTTCCTCCCACGTTGCCCGACATAAACCTATCCCACTCTTGCTTGAACAAGAATGCACGGTAGAAAATAAAGCTTTCCAAAGACCGTCCGCTTTGCTCGTTATCGTTATAGAAAAGCTCTAAATCGATGGTTTCTTGAATCAAATACGTTGTTGCATCGATAATCTTCGCATCTTGTGCCGCTATAGGCACGCCGTCCGCGATAGCCTTATTGCGGCGGTTAACCGCAAGGCGGTACGTTTCGAACGCGTCCGTATTCGGCGAGAAGAACATCGTAAGATTAGCGGGCAACGTGAACGTATCCGCGTTGAACGGGTCAACGTACCAAACGCCGCGGTCGTATATGTTATAGTAATTCTCATCCCCGAAGGCGAGCGGCGACATATACACGTTGCCGGGGTAAGTCGTAACATCTTCCTCTCCCTCCGGCAAATGGCTATTATCGATACCGTCAAGTATTCTGTTGGGTACCGAAACCTTAACCGTTATAACCGGCATATTGAACCAATCCGCCTCGTTTTCGCCGCCGATATAGTACCACGGAGTATAGTCGCGTCGGTAATCGGACACGGTATTTCCGCTGCCCGGCTCGGTTTTGTACCAAGTGCCGCGCAAGGGGTCAAAGAACTCGCGGAAATTGATAAACGCCGTAGTTTTATCGGTATAAACGTCCTCGCCCCACGGCGCGTTCATAAGTTGTTCGTTATCTAAAAGCGGAGCTCGTTCGCCGCCCGCGACCTTTGACGAGGCTTCCACTACATAAGTTATGTCATCGAACGTTGATAAACTATCGTCAATTTTATATCGATATTGCCCTTCAACCTCGCCTTGCGCAACATAAATGTAAACACCCTCGCTTACATACCTTCCGAATTGGTCTATTAAGAACCCTTTTTCATCGATTAACAGCCCGTTTACGTCAATATAATTGCCGTCGCTGTCGCGCTGATAAACAAACTCGTTAACAAGCTTTACGTTGCTTGCATATTGATTAGACCAATACACAAGGTTACGTTTCAAAACGTCGACATTTGTTTGTTTGTTACCTTCGTCATCAATATATGTGCCTACAACGCCCTCTTCGAACCGCGTATTGTACGCCGTATAAACTTCTTGATAAAGCTGCGTCTCACCGAACAGCCACCCCGTGAATGCACCGAGCGAATATCTCGTCGCATTCGTATTATCCGCCGGCACGTTCGCATAGTTATCGGGGTCAAAAACTACAACCTCAGCGTTGGTTATGCCGTACCGTATTTCGTCAAAGCTGACGGGCACCTCCGCCGTGTTCTTCTCATTGTCGAATATTGTAGACTTCGAGGGCAACAAGGAGTTCAAATTCAGCGTTAACGGCTCTCCGTCAAGCCCGGTTTCCTTAAACACAATTGTGCTGATTTGCGGCATAATATGCGTTTCCTCCAAAAGAGGGTCTACCGTGTAGGTATTCAACTCCGTTTCGCCCTCGAAAAGTACTCCCGCGATATTGCGGCTATGCACCTTGATTTCGAGGGATACAAAGAAGCCGTAAATCTTCATAATCATAAAGGTACTTACAGTATCCTCTACGGGGCGTCCGTAAATATCCGTTTTGTTTTCGAGATAATTATTGATATCCCTTTCGCTGTATTCGGTGTGATACTCTTGGGTTGTCGTAATATACGTTCCCGTTCCGGCAGGACGCGTATATGTTGCTATATCGAAATCCCAATTCCATTTCTCGCTCTCGGGCTGCTCGTCTTTCGGGCGGAATACGGTTCTGTCAAAGAACCACTCCTCGGGATTATCCGTATCGCCGTACTTTTCCTTATACGTAAGGGTCGTCGTGTACTGATGCATAAGCCATTGCGTATAAGTATCCAAAAGCTCCGACACGGGTTGATTATCCGCGTCCAATTTACCGAACCCGATATCGCGCTTCCATTCGAACTCCTTAAGAACGTTCTCGTAATACGCCTTTGTGAAAAGATACACATACGGGTCCATTTCGACCGCATTTACCGCCACGGGGACATAGCTTGCCTCGTGGGTTGCGTTATTAATTACCGATATTTCTCCGCTTTCTTCGATAACGCGGTTCTTTACCAAAACGGGCAGCAGCTGACGGTAGTACTTAAGCGTTCCGCCTCTTACGCCGATATCTATATTTGCAAAGAACAATCCGCCCGATTGCGGCATATTATCCCACGAAGGCAGGGTGAAGTCGGTATTTGCCCATACGCTGTCGTTGACGCTCGCGCCCTCGAACACACCGGGCTTTGCCGCCTCGTACTGCGCTCTCGTTAAAACGACCTCTTTACGCGTTTCGGTATTGATAAACGCCCTCGCGACTTTTAAGGGGTCAAGCTCGATAGTTCCTCTTAAGTCTTGCGCCCCGTTTAAGCCCTTGCGGATATAAATAAATTTCCTCGGGTCGGCGTTGTCGCTTAACTCATAAGTTTCCTGCCCGTAGCGCGAATACAACCCGATATCCAACGCCGCTACGGCGTAAATATCCCTCTCGGTATCGTAAATGATGCCGTATTTGTACGTCATCGCATTGGGAGCCTCGTCGTAAACGAACTTAGCGTTCGTGACTAACTGAATATGCGACAGCTCTCCGCCGTATTGCGTATAGTCTCCCCACTTAATCGAATCGAACAACCCCGCGCGGTTTGCGTAGGTGTCGTAGTCCGATTTCAGCAAAAATTGTTCCGCCGAAACGGTCAAATTATACTGCCCGAACAAGACCTCTCTTGCATGTGTTATGTGCGAAACGCTCTCGGTTACGATTTCGTCGGTGCCTAAATCTACGTTTTTCTTGTTGTAGGTAAAATCGAACGCATAGCCGCTCTCAACGATATACCTATCGATTTCGATATCGTACAGGATATGCGTAAACAAGTCGGAATAAACCTTAACAAAATTTTCTCCCGGCACGCTCGGGTCGGAAACCGCCGAATAGTTCATGGCTTCGAACGCTTGCGCTTTAACTTCCGAATAATCCTTGTTGTAAATCAAGGTTTTTTCGGTTTTCAAAATATCGCGTGCGTTCTCCATGTGCGTAACCCAACGCCCGTTTTGGTAATATGCATTGCCGTTTTCAACGATATACAAGTCCAAATCCTTGTCGTAGAGTATTTTTGAATAGGTATTTGTCGTGTTTGTGACAAGATAAGTGTTACGGATATGCTTGCCTTCCGCGTCCTCGCCGAAAACGTAATAGTATCTGTTGCCCGCCTCGTCGTCGAACATACGCGGCGTTACGTCAACGTACATTCTGCCGTCAAGCTCGTTCGGCAGCGTTACCGTTGTTGCATCTTCATGCATATAATAGAAGTCCTCAGCCTTCAAAAGGTCGGTAAAGCGGGAGCCTTCTTCGTCGATAAGGTCGTCAAGCGGCATAATAACGCCGTCCGCCGACAAGCCCCTGTCCACAATGTAAAGCATATTTTCGGGGTCATACAAAATCGAATACCCTTTGTCTTGGTAATACGGAATGACATAATACTCGCTTTCGACGTCGTAATACGAGTAGAACGACCACAATCCGTCAAAATATTGGTTAGGAGATATGCCGCCGCCGTACACAAGAGCTTGCGTATTATTGTAGTTGCTCGAAACGGGGAAGCCGTAATACGGCGCGCTTTCGATTTCCAAAGGCTCGAACACACGCGGGTTGTACTGCGTGGACAGCTTTTGAATTTCCTGCAATCGATACTGGTCAACCCTGACCCTATATCGTCGGATTACGCCCATAAACTGCCCTTTTGTCGCAGGATAGAACACTCCGCTGTTCGCATTTGCAGGGTCTAAAGTCGATTCGTCATAATCGAACTGCATCGGAATCGCGGTTACCGCCGTGCCGTCGCCGAAATCAAAATAAACCGTAAGACTCGTATGAATAGGCGCATTGTAGATGTTGGGATATAAATCGGGCATATCCGTCAAGTAACCTACGGTATACATTGCGTAGTCCTTTTCCATAAGGTCTACGCCGAAAACTCTTTGCTTAAAGTGTACGGAAATTGCCGCCGTCGCTATCATTTCGTCAACGCGGAAGAAGTCCTTAACGTAGTCGTTCGACGTTGTTACGCGTATGACCTCGGGCTCGAAAATAATCCACGAGTCCTCCATAAATATCTTCAAAAGCGTTTGAACGCCGACACTGATGCTGATGTCGTCGGTAGTCGGCTCGCCCATATACTCGTACAAGGTCTCGATAAACAAGTCCTCGCGAATCTTTACGGGCGGAATTCCGATGCCCTCCGCCAAAAATTGCACCCATACGTACCCTAAGTTGTCGGGCGGCGAGCTCGTGTTAAAGCTGACGTCGTTCGCCGTAATTCTCACAATTCCTCTCCCCTCGGGGTATTGGTCGCTGTACTCTTTGAAAACAATATCGAACGCGCTGCGGGTTGCCCTTGTATAACGTCCGTCCGCGGTAATGGAATTCAAATTCAATTTCAGCGTTTGCGCCCTTATGTATTGGTCGTACGAGCCTTCCATACGGATACTCGCGCCCTTCGGCAGTATGTACGGCGTGTTTTTTCCGCTTAAATCGCCGATAAACGCGCCGAGAAGCTTGCTCATATTAACGCTCTCTTGACTTGCGAAAATAAATTGACCGTTTAAGTCCGCGCTGTACGTTTCGATTTGCTTTAATTCGTTATATCCCTCGAACTTAGGGAAGGTGATAAACACGCTTTCGCCGATTAAAATAGGCTCTAAATGCGCTCTTAAAATCAGCCTGTCGTATTCCTTTCCGTCGTCGGCTTCCGCCTTGTAGTAAACCTCGAAATCGATAAACAAATCGTCAACGTCGATTACAAATACGAACGACAACGACCGCAAAAGCTCCTCTACGGTGGTGTTGAACATTGCCGCAATCGTGTTGATATCGATGCCCGCCGCGCTGTTGAGCATTTCAACAATAGCCGCATCCGACAAGCCGAAAATCGCCTCTATATCGGTAAATTTTATCTTAAATCGCTCGGTGTTGCGCGAGGAAGGGTCCTCGGGGTGCTTGACCGTCGAGGTTATCATATTCATTATGTTTTGAATAAACGCGTCCTGTTCGTCCTTTTCGGTATCGGTACTGTCGCCGCCCGTGCCCAAATTCAAAATAGAGTTCGCGCCGTAAATCGTAAAACGGTTAACCGTATCGAAGAATAACGACAGGAAATACGCAACGTCAATGCCGTCCTTATACGCCTTCGGGAAGCCTAAGTCCTCAAAATGAATACCGCCGTACAGCCTCATAAGGTTGGTGATATCCAAGTACATTCTTTCGTCCTTGTAGTACGCGCCGAAAAGCACCGAGTTATCCGAAATATCGTAGCCTTGAATGAAAATTCTGTTTGTGGAGTTGTCTAAGTCCTTTGCCGGATTATTCTCGTTAACGTCGGTTTTAACGCTCAAGTCGGCTTGCAAATTTGCATCGGGAACGTACAGTTCGCCTACAAACTCGTAGTTACCCCAAACATACTCGTTGTAGCCGTCCTTGTCGAAAACGACGCTTTCGGAGGGTCTGAACGAATACTTTATGTACGCATCGAACAAAAACGGAACGCTTTCGGGGGTATAAACCTGTTGCCAATCGCCCTGGATTCTCCGCCCTTGCTCGGTATCGTCCGCCTCTTTACCGTCGGGAGTACGCTGCCAAGACGTTCTGTAAATGGTCGCAGCCGACGGCGACGCGCCGCCCGTTGTCGTGTTGTTGATAGGCGAAAACAAGTGCAAGCCGGTTAAAACCTCGGTGGACGACAGATTGTCCGTAACGAACGGCTTCGAAACGTCAAACTGTAACGACAACAGCAACGAAGTCAATACCGCTCTCGTTTTGCCCTTAGTTTCGTCACCGATAATCGTCGATAGGTTAAAACCTAATAAGCCCATAACCAACGGGTCGAATCTGTCGCCGTAAACGGCAAATCCTTCGATAATGGGGTTAATCATATCAAGGAATTCCGAGTTACTTGCGATTGAAATATTTGTCGCGAACAAAAGCGAATCGGTACCTCTGAGCTCCGAGCCTCCGTCGTTTGCCGTTTCGACATAGCCGTCGGGCATCATCCACCATAACAAGTCTTTAACTCCGCCGTACGGGTCAGTCTCATCGCCATCATCGTTATATGCGATTCCGTCCGAACCGTAAGTCGAACTTCCTCCCAGTGCGCCCATTAAAATCTGCGGCATACTCGTGATGATTCTTACAAATTGCTCGTACTGTACCGAATCGCCGAAGTCCTTGAACAACCTTTTTTCGCCTTGCAAGTCCAAATACAAATGGTTGCCCGGGTCGGTTGCCGAGGGGTTAATTCCGTCGAAATAAAAACCGAGCATCTTGACGTTGTTAACCGAGTCGAACCATTCGAGAATTATATCGTTATGCTTAATCCTTTCGCGGTAGATTGCGTATTCGGCAGGGTCGGTCATGTCCTGATTATTGGCGTCCTTTTTGATGTTACCGGCGGCGTCTCTTAGGAAATAATCGTGCGTATACACGTTAGCGAGCAGCCTCAAACGGAAGCCGGCTCTTTCGATTCCGGGGATTTTAAGCCCGGTTTCGGGGTCGTCGCGGTACGCCTCCATGGAGTTAAACGTCAAATCGATATCGATATGGTATCCGTTTTCGCCCGCCTCGGGGTTCGTCGTAACGTAATCGACAAAGTTTTGCGTTGCCCTGACGGGTCGGTCGACAATTTCGTACGGAACGTTCTGCTCTCCTTGGTTGCCCGCCGTGATGTCCGACCTCGTATACGCAGGGTACATTTTGGACTCGTCGCCGTACGACGCCTTGTGCATAATAACATACGGGTCTTCCGGATTTTTCTTTTCCGTCTTGCACGCGCTCAGCACAACGAGACTTATCGCAATCATCGCGAAAGCGAGCGTCATCAGTAGATATTTTCTGCCAAAAGGGCGGAATTTCCCCTTAAATAAATTCACCTCTTTATTATATATATATAGGGAGGCGTGTTCAACCCCCTTTCCGAGCCTCCCGCCCGTTTGCCATAGTTTCGGCGCAATTTATTGCGCAAAACGATAAAGTTGTATAATTACGGGGTGAAAACCGTTGCCGAAATCGAAAAAAGCCTAATAACAAAATTCCGCCCGACAATTTGGACTAAGTTTGCCAAGGCGGTTACGGAGTACAAGCTCATAAACGAAGGCGACAAAATCGCGGTGTGCATTTCCGGTGGAAAAGATTCGTTCCTTATGGCAAAATGTTTTCAGGAGCTTGTTAAACACGGCAAGCAAAATTTCACATGCGAATACCTCGTTATGGACCCGGGCTACAACCCCCTTAACCGCAAAGCCGTCGAGGACAATGCAAAGATTTTAGGAGTTCCGATAAGGATATTCGAAAGCAACGTTTTCGACGTCGCAGCCTCCCAAACCGAGAGCCCGTGCTACCTTTGCGCCCGTATGCGCCGCGGCTTCTTATACGCCAAGGCTCAGGAGTTAGGTTGCAATAAAATAGCGTTAGGGCACCATTTTGACGATGTTGCGGAGACCATACTTATGGGAATTTTATACAACGGACAAATCCAAACGATGATGCCGAGGCTCAATTCAAAGAATTTTGAGGGCATGCAGCTTATCCGTCCGATGTATAGGGTTGAGGAGGAAGCGGTAAAGCAATGGCGCAATTTCAACGAGCTTTCGTTCATCCAATGCGCGTGCCGCTTTACCGAAACCTGCTCCGTATGCGGCGGCGAGGGCGGCGACAGCAAGCGGTTCGAGATTAAAGCATTAATCAAAAATTTATGTCAAAACAATCCTCAGGCGGCGCAGAATATTTTCAACTCCGTTTACAACGTAAACTTAGAGGCAATCATCGGTTACCGTAAGGGCGGCGAGCGGAAATACTTTTGGGAGGACGGTTTTTAAGAAGCTTTTAGGCTTTCGCGATTATAATATATAATTTGTGTAGTATGTTATTAGCAATGCCATCGTGGAGTATGTATGTCATCTTCGGAGTAATGTTCGTAGGCCTTATCGTGATGACCGTCATCCCTCAAAGAAAACAAAAAAAGAAGCAAGCCGAAATGATGTCCTCAATCGGCGCGGGCGATAAAATTATGACCATCGGCGGCCTTGTAGGCACAATTAAAGAGGTCGTCGAAGGCGCGGACCGTTATATTATCGATTGCGGCACCGAGGAAGTTCCTAACCTTATCACAATAGTAAAGCAAGCTATCCGCACAAAGCTTTAGTCCTTTCCTTTTTTTCAAAACACATAAAGACAACCTTGAAATAAGGGTGCTTTTTGCTTTATATTAAACACGCTATATGTCGTACGCAGATAAGATTTTCAAAAACAACATCCGGGATATTCTCGAAAACGGGACGTCCGACGAGGCGTACGAGGTGCGTCCGAAGTGGTCGGACGGTACTCCCGCGCACACAATCAAGCGGTTTTGTATTGTAAACCGCTACGACCTTGCAAAGGAATTTCCGATTATTACGCTCCGCAAAACAAGCCTGATTTCCGCTTTAGACGAGCTTTTTTGGATATGGCAAAAAAAATCCAACAAAACCTCCGAGCTTAAATCGCACGTATGGGATGAATGGGCGGTACCCGATTCGCTGCAAAACGGCGAACTCACTATCGGCAAAGCGTACGGCTATCAGTTAGGCATCAAGCACAAGTACAAAGAAGGTATGTTTGACCAGGTGGACCGCGTGCTTTTTGACCTCAAAAACAACCCGCATTCGCGCCGCATTCTGACAAACATCTACAATCACTCCGACCTGAGCGAAATGAATTTGTACCCTTGCGCGTATTCTATGACGTTTAACGTAACGGGCAACAAGCTGAACGGCGTATTGAACCAACGCTCGCAGGATATGATTGTCGCGAATAATTGGAACGTCGTGCAATACTCCGCCCTAATCCACGCATTCGCGCAGGTTTCGGGGTTAGATGTAGGCGAGTTCGTACACGTTATCGCCGATGCGCACATCTACGACCGCCATATTCCCTTTGCAAAGGAGCTTTTAACGCGCGAGGAATTCCCCGTGCCTACCCTCACAATCAACAAGGAGATTACGAACTTTTATGACTTTAAGGTATCCGATTTCGCACTTTCGGATTACCAATGCTCGCCTAATATTAAACTCGAAGTTGCGGTATAAAAAAGGCGTTTTTATGGAGGCGGGCAATCGCGTTGTCATTCTGCGCGACTGTCAACGCCCGTTTTTTGTAGTTGTTCCTGCAAAATATTCACACCTAAAATTTCCCATTCTTTCATAATTCTCCCCTGCGTGTTATGATTAACCCGTAATGTATCGTGCGCGCAGCGCGCATATATTTATGAAGGTAAACGATGAAAGAAATTCTTGATGTTATGGGACAAGCGGACAAATATGTTCTTGTATTCAACATAGTTATATCGCTTTTGTTTTTCGCGGTGCTTGCGTACCAAGCGTTCAAGGGGTCGCGGCGCGGATTGGAGCGTCAGGCTGTAAAAACCGGCTCGGTTTTGCTTGCGCTTATCCTTGCGGTCGTAACAACCCCCGCGATATTAACGGCAATTTTGAAGGCGGCAATTAACAGCTTCGGCGAGTCGCTTGAAAATTTACCCGCCGGCACAGGCACGCTCATTTCGAACAACGTCGGCATTGCCGTAATTTTTGCGGGCATATTCTTCTTGTTCGTACTCTATGCGGTGTACCGCTTTGTTTTTTGGCTCGTATACATTATTATCGCAAATATCTTGTTCAAAAAAGGCAAATTTAAGCACAAAAAAGGCGTTCAACGCCCTTTATTCCGTGTTTTAGGCGGCGCGGGCATAGGCGTTATACACGGCGCAATCGTACTGATTATTCCTTTGATGCTGTTTGCGCTTTTGGGCAGCTTTTCAAATACCATATACGATTCGCTCGGCGGTAACGGCGACGCCGTTGCGGCAATATACGACGACCAAAACGAAGAACCGTTGACCGCCGCGCAAAAGGACGAAATAGACAAGTCCTTAAAAACATCAAGGGCTCTTTACAACAGCTCCGCCCCCGGCGTATTCATCGGTTGGGCGCAGCGTGCCGCCTACAACGGAGCAACCACCTACAAATTCAACGACGGCAAAAACAAAACAAACATTTCCGACGGGATTGACCTTATCGGCGAAATCATTGCAATTTTACCTAAATATTCCGAAATTAAGGTTACTGTTGACGCAATCGATGAAGGCACGGCGACAAGAGAGGACTTGTCGGCGGTTGTCGACGCGATATTCACTCCCATTATTAACCTGTTAGACAACAATCTTCTTAACGCAATTGCCGACGTCGCGACTGCCGACGACAAAGTCATTAACGACCTTTTAGGGACTAAGGACGAAAACGGCGAGGCTTCCGAGCCCGACGAACTGACAACGCTTCTTAATAACATAGTTAAGGCGTACAAAAGCCAAGGACTTTTGAAAGGCGTCGCAAACGACCTTAAACTTCTTAAACCGGTATTTATCGACCTTATCAACGACGGATTTTTAGACTCCTTTGTGGGTATCGAATCGGAAACGTCCTCCGACCCGTTCGAAATGGTGGATTCGTTCAGCGATAAAACAATCGACGACGTTGCAAACGCAATGACGGCGATTCTTATGCGCGAGGCGTTAGTTTATGTTTTTAACGATATGATTCCCGAAGCGTTCGGCGCAATTACCGAGGACGAGAATGCCGAATACTCCAAATTCACCTCCGCCGACATCGACTGGGATGCCGAAAAGTCAGCTTTTGCCGCCGCACTCAAATCCATGAAAACCGCCCTCGCGCTTTTCCCTAAAGGGGAAGACGGCGCGCCCGACTTCACGGCGTATATGGAAATGGAATCGGACACATCGGTAATCGACGAGCAATTAGGCAACGCGTTAAACCTTCTGCTTGACCTTCAATTAATAAAGGGCGGCAAGGACGGCACGAACGTAAAGGTGCTTTTGGACGGACTCCGCGACAATATGCTGCAGGAGACGTTCGACAGTATCGGAATTCCCCGCGGTTCGATTCACCTTGACAAGGTAAACTTTGTGGCTTTGTTCGACATTTTACACACCTTCAAGGGCGTAAATCTTGAGGAGGGCAACATAAGCGCGAGCGAGGACAAAATCGTTTCGTTAATCACCAAGGTTGAGGCTTTAGGCACCGAATCGGGCTTCCCTCAATCGCTTGACGCCATAATGGGTTATATGCTCAAGAACATGGACATCGAGGGCATTGACGACGAATTGTTGAAAAACCCCGACGGCAGTTGGAACATCGGCGTTGCGCAAAACAAAGTCGCTATCGGCGCGTTCGTAACCCTTTTCAATGACAAAGACGGCTACGAGGATGCATTTGCAAATGTTGACGACCTTTCGGCGGACGACGACGTCTCGCAATATGACGATATGATTGCCGCCTTAAACAAAATTCGCGACAACTCAACCGGCAACTTTGTTAACATTTCAAACAAACTTGTCGTTTCGTTTATCCCCTCGCTTTCCGAGAGTGACGACGCAATCGGCACGTTAACGCAGTCAATCCGCGCGATAAAGAAAATCCAAAACGCATCGAACTACGCAAAGGCCGTGCAAAACGGCACCGAAACCGACAAAGGACCTATGTCCGTCGAGGATGCCTCCGCCCTGATTGACGAGCTTGCCGACCCTTTCATTCTTGATTATGTTGAGGAAAACCTTTCGAATAAGTCCTCCGAGACGGGCATAGGTATCGGACTTTCCGCCGATGACCTCGCGACCTTCAACGAGCAAATAGACGCGAAGATTACCTCCGACCCCGACAAGACCGAGGAGTACGAAAGAATCCGCGCGCTCTTTATCGAGTACAACGAAAGCTTTGAGGACTAATCAAATATTAAAGGACGGAGAACATCCTCCGTCCTTTTTTCTTGGAAAATGATTATTTTAGGCATCGACCCCGGCTACGGCACGCTCGGCTACGGGGTTATAAAAAAGGAGCGGGGCGTATGCGCTCACATCGAAAACGGGGCGATAATCACGCCAAAAACCGACCGTTTTCCCGAACGCCTCAAGTTTATTGCCGAAAAAATCGAGGAATTACTCGCCAAATACTCCCCCGACGCGGTTGCAATCGAGGAGCTTTTCTTTAACACTAACCAAAAAACCGCCATAATGGTTGCCGAGGCTCGCGGAGTCGTTCTCGTCACCGTTGAGCGTGCAAGCATTCCGCTTTTCGAGTACACTCCCATTCAAATTAAGCTCTCCTTAACCGGTTACGGGCGCGCCGATAAAAACCAAATTCAACAAATGGTTAAAATGGTTTTGCACCTCCCCGAAATCCCTAAGCCCGACGACGCCGCCGACGCGCTCGCGTGCGCTCTCACTCACGCGCAGACAAACACAAAAATGCTTTAGACGTGAGTTCTTCGGGGGAGGGGATTCTGCTTCTTCGCGCAGAATGCAACGCAGTTGCCGCTCCCGTTAATTGCGTTTAACAAGAGCGTTCGTCTTTAACAAAAGAGATTTACCTTTATAAGAAAGCAAGATAAAATTAGCGTATGGACGAAAAAGAGATTTTATTCACAAACCGTACACAAAATACGTTTGAGGCTAACTACGAATTTAACAAGGCGTTACTTGCGCAGATGCTCAGCGTGCTGACTATCGTCGGTTTAATGTTTACCGTTTTCGGCATGGTTCTTTTCGTCCCAAGCCTGAATAAGGAGGAAATAAACACCTCAAGTTTAGGTCTGCTTATCGGCGGAATTATAATACTCTTTCTTGTTTTTTTGCTGAAAAACGTGCTTTTGAAGAGAAACCTCAAAAAAGTGCGCGAAAAAAACGGGCAAACCGACGAAAGTTATTTCTTGTACGAGTTTTATGAGGGCTCCTTGAAATCCGAAATCTATCTTGCAACCGGTAAAAGCGGCGAGGACGTCGCACCGCTGACGAGTATTTCAAAGGTCATCGAAACCCCCAAATTTTATTTCCTTTTCCGCATCGGCTCTGTCGGCTACATTGTCGATAAATCAACCTTCGATTCCTCCGCCTCCGTTGCATATTTCGAAAAACTGCAAGCGAAATTAGGCAAGAAAAACTATAAAGTCAGAAGTAAATAGCGGAAAACTCCAAATAAACCATATAGATGTAGCAAAATTGTAGTAGACGAAGCGTTTTGAAAAGAGGGCGTGATACAATAGTTTTGTCAACAAACAAGGAGTTAAAACAAATATGAATAATCAAAACGAACGAGATTGGGAAGTTTTGCAAGCGAAACAAGAGGAATATTACAGTGTGTTAGAAACATACAGTAATTTTCAAGATAGGTTAAGTAAGTTTAAGGAAGGGCAAGAGGTTGTATATATACAGCGCGTAGACCAAAGTTCATTAAAGAAGTTGATAGCAAATAGTACAAAGTACAGTATAGCCATATTAAGCGCGGATAATGCTGTGTACCCAGAAACGGATGACGAGCAGGTGAATAGAGAGAATAGGGAAAAGAACAATCGTCAGCGCAAGGAGTTGAAGGAAGAGTTAGGTAGAATAGTTGGGTACAGTTATATAACTAATCGAGGGGGATATAAGTATCCGAACAAGGACAAAACAGAGGTAGAGGAAAGTTATACAATCATAGGTAGAGATCAAGAGGAATACGCAGATCCTGTTCAGTTTAGAGATTATATTAGGGATAGGGCGGCATATTTTCAACAGTTTGCATATATCATTATGGAAGCGGGGAAAGGTGCATATTTGTATAGCACAGATAACCCGTTTGTAGATAAGCCAGTATATCGTAAAAAGTACATAGGTAATATTGATGCAGAGTATATTACTGACGAATATATCAAAGAGCGTTTAGCAATAGAAGAAGCCTATAGGGATAGTTTGGACGATGTTGCAAGGGGAGAAAGAAAAGATAGCGGTAAGGGAGATGTTGGTTATATGGAGTTAAGAAAGAAAAAGAGCAAGAGGTTTGAGTTCATTACGGACGAGAACAAAGAGAGGGTTAAAGGCAAGTTATTTACACAGAGTGCGGAATTAAGCGCAAATTGGGTGTGTGGTTTCACAGCTACACATGCGGCAAGTTTAGGGCGGTTGAGGGGAATAAAAAAGAGTGGTGGCTATAGCATTGAGGATATTACGGATGTAGATTATCGAGTAGAGCAAAAGGGAAATATATTCGAGCAATCGGACGATAAGTTAAGACAAAGGGGTAGATATGCAATAAGCGTAAGACAGAGTTTAGCGGAGGATTTTCTAGCGAGAGCGAAGAAAAATCAGTTTGCAATCATAAGCGGTTTTGTTGGGTATGAAGTGTGGGAAGCGTTAGACAGCAAATTATCGTTTGACAAGTATAACAGCAACAATAATCAAACATTATTGCGTTGGATAGAGCATAATCAATACGAGTATCAAGAAGTAACGGGGTTATATAAATACGAAAAGACAGGAGAGGTGTCAGAGGAAACGAGTTACATTATTTGGGCGCACAATGAGGAAACGAACAGCGACGATTTTCAAGGTATATTTCAGAAGTTGGGTAGGATATACAAGCAGTTCGGTGTGATTGTAGGTATACCCCCGAAAAGCGGTGAGTATGTAAAAAGTGAGGTAGGAGAGCGCAAAGCAGAAACAGAGTTAAAAGGGCGCAAGTTGTACCGTAGTTTTGACGAGTATACAGAGCGGAATGACCACAGAGCAAAGAAGCGTTACAGCGTGATTATGGGTGATGTGTATTATTATGAAACGGACGATTTTGAGGGAGTTGTTGCGAGCAAGCATACATACAATGTGCGCAAGGAGCATATTGTGGAGTTGCCGAAGTTATTAGAGAATTACGGCACGATGTTTGGTGACGGGTCATTATTGAAGTTGCGTGAGAGCGGTGTAGTATTGTCGGAGTGCAAGGATTATAAGCCGAGGGTATTGAGCAGGGGAATGTTATATGCACAACATAATTACAACAAGATAATAAGTCTTAGTGATAAAGACGTTAGCGACACAGTAAATCAGCACGGTGATGTATTTGAGCAATCGGACGAATGGGAGGAAGCGGCACGTGTAGAAGAGGAAGAGCGCAAAGCAGAGAATGAGTTATCACTTAGACAAATGAAAGCGCGTGAAATTCGGCGTGAGCGTAGCGAAGCACGTAGAAAGGAGTTAGGTGTAGACAATATGAGTTTACAGCAGTTATGGCAGTTATGGAAAGACAATCCGGAAGAGGAAGAGTATTACAGAGCGTATGCGAGAGCGGTACGTCAGGCAAAGCAAGAGAAAGCGGACATAGCGTTAGGTAAGGTCAAGCAAGCGGAAAAGGTCGGCGCGATAACGGGCATAGGTGCAGAGTTACCGAAGCGTGGGGATTGAGCGATTACGATTACAAAATGTTGTTAGGTGATATTGCAAGGTTGTAGTGCGGGGAGGGGAATTGCTTTTTCACTAAAAAGCATCCCCCCTCCCCGCAAAAACACTATTCTATCTCGTTAACTCTCTTGTTGAGTTTGTTTAGCTGAATCTTAAGCTCGCGCGGGAGGCGGTCGCCGAAAGTGTTAGCGAAATAGGCCTTGATATCTTTGACCTCGGCTTTCCAAACCTTTTTCTCAACGTCAAGGATAGATGCGAGCTGCTCGATTGAGAAGTTCGCAATACCTTCGATGTTGATATCCTTGGCGTAGGGGAGGAACCCGATAGCAGTCGAACGGGCGTCAACGGTGTCCTCGCAGCGGCGGATAATCCAATCGAGTACGCGCATATTGTCGCCGTAGCCGGGCCAAATAAAGTCGCCGTTTGCGTCGGTACGGAACCAGTTAACGTTGAATATTTTAGGCGCGTTTGTTTTGCACTTTTTGCCCATATCCAGCCAATGTTGGAAGTAATCGCACATATGGTAGCCGCAGAACGGGAGCATAG
Organism: Christensenellaceae bacterium; assembly: GCA_031260775.1. GTDB lineage: Bacteria > Bacillota > Clostridia > Christensenellales > DTU072 > JAISKW01. The sequence goes on along the minus strand of JAISKW010000145.1, from coordinate 509 downwards.
CCATAGGGTCGTGACGGACAACACCGACTGCGCCGGTAGCGGCGGCGGTCGTTTCGGAAGCCATTGTTGCGCCGACGAATACGCCGTGCTTCCAGTCAAACGACTGATACACGAGCGGCGCGGCCTTTGCACGGCGACCGCCGAAAATCATCGCGCTAATCGGTACGCCCTTTTTTGCCTCGAACTCGGTCGAAAGGCAAGGGCAGTTACGCGTGGGAGCGGTGAAACGGCTGTTCGGGTGCGCGCCTTTTACCGGTTTGCCGGTAGCGGCATCGATGTCGGTTGCTTTCCACGGGTTGCCTTTCCAATCGATTGCCTCGGCGGGCTTGTCCCACCACGATTGCTTGTTGGGGTCACCGGGCTGATATTTGTCCAAACCTTCCCACCAAACGGTGTTGTTTTTGGGGTTATACATAACGTTCGTGAATAAGGTGTCCTTGCTCGCGCTCGTTAACGCGTTGGGGTTCGTAAGAGCGTTCGTGCCCGGCGCAACGCCGAAGAAGCCGTTC
>JAISKW010000123.1 GCA_031260775.1 Christensenellaceae bacterium | reverse complement strand
GTTATCGGTAGAGTGCCGCTTTTCGGGCAGGATAAGATGGATATTTTCTTTTCGGGCGCGTTCCGTTGCCGCCGTTCGCAGTGCGCCGTTCGCCGATACGCCGCCCGCTAATGTTAAGGTGTTCAGTCCTTCTTTTTTCAGCGCGGCAAAGGTATTATCTAATAAAACGCTGCAGACCTCTGATTGAAACGATGCCGCAAGGTCGTTTGCATTTATTGTTTTGTCCTTTTTAAGTAGCGTCATAACGGCGGTTTTTAGCCCCGAAAATGAGAAATTAAGAGTATCTTCGCCCTTAAATGCGCGCGGAAGCTTGATGTTCGCCGTGCCTTTTAACGCCGCCTTTTCGATTTCCGGGCCGCCGGGGTAGGGTAACCCCAAAAGCCTTGCGACTTTATCGAATGCCTCGCCCGCCGCATCGTCTTGCGTTTCGCCCAAAATTGCGATGTCACGCCACGAATTTACACGTAGTATTTGCGTATGACCTCCGCTGACTAAGAGCGTTACGAACGGCGGTTGTAAATCTGACGCGGTAATATAGCTTGCAGCGATATGTCCTTTCAGGTGATTTACGGGTATCAGCGGTTTGTTAAGCGCGTAAGCCAACCCTTTTGTATATGAAACGCCGACGAGAAGCGCGCCGAGCAAGCCTGCTCCTTGCGTTACGGCAATATAATCGACGTCGGCAAAGGTCATATTACCCTTTAGCAAAACCTCTTTAACAACCGTGTCGATGTTCAAAATATGGTTTCGTGAGGCGATTTCGGGCACGACGCCGCCGTACTTTTTATGAATTTCTATTTGCGTATTGATTGCATCCGAAATCACCTCCCGACCGCGTGTTAAAGCGGCGGCGGTTTCATCGCACGAGGTTTCAATAGATAGAATTACGGGTTGTTTCTGCAAAGTATATCCGTCAAATAAGCTTTTCAAAGCGACTTTGTCGCCGTCAAACGGAACGCCTTCGGACAGCAGCAGGCGTTTTTGTTCGTTTTCGCCGCCGAATGCGAAGGCCTTCGACAGCGAACCGTCTTTCATTACGACTCTGTGGCAGGGGATATTCTCGGGGTCGGGATTATTATGCAACGCCCAGCCGACGGCTCTTGAAGCATGGGGATTCCCCGCTTTAGCCGCGATAAACCCGTAAGTTGCCACAGTGCCCGTGGGAATCGCTTTAACCGCTTCGTAAATTCTATTGAAAAAATCCGACATTTTAATACCCGGACAAATGAGTTTCGTTATATTTTATCCAAGTTGCACGGTATATTGAAAGCTTGGATTGCGGCACCCAAACAGTCCAGTCACCGGTACCCGTAATAATAATAAACGAATCTGCTACGGCTTTCGGAGCAACGGAATCAAGAGAAGTATCGACAATCTCGATATTGATATTTTTAGCAGGAATACCCGGGGTGTTTTCGGTCGACAGAACCTCCGCGCGGCTCTGCAATTGTATTGCACCGGCTTCGTAAGCGTCGTTTGAGTAAGGGGTGGGGAGGACTATTGTAATTAAGTTGGAGGCTTGACTGACTTGATACGTGCCGCTTCCCGTTGAGCCGGTAGCGTAGGTAAATGCCCCGGTTTTTATTTTGCGCAGGACTACATTGTCACCGTAGCGACGTCTTAAAACGAGCGGAACGTCTAATCTGTCGCGGATGTCACCGTTGTATTTTTGCAGATAAATGTAGTAGATTCCGTCCGCACCTTCGTTTACGAGGGTTATCATAACGTCCTTGCCGTCGGAGTTTTTAATGGGGTCGCCCGTTGCGTTGCCGTCATCGTCAAGCTCGCGAATCGGCGTATCCTCGTAGCAAATTTGTTTACGGAAGGTTGCCCAACCTGCCGCGTTATAATAGACGGGAAGGAGCAATTTTGTTGGCACAACGAGGGCTACTGCCTCGGAAACTTGCGCAAACGAGCCGGGATAAATCACGGGGGGCACGGAAGTTTGAAAGCGGATTGCGCCTTTTACAACGTTCAAAAACGCGCCGCCCGCAACGACGGTTATGTTGCTCGGAATTATAAGGTCCGCGCTGATAGCCGCCGTAAAATCGGTTGTAAGGTAGGTCGTATCGAGCAAAATGTTACCGAGTAGTATTAGTTTTTCGCCTGCCTTTGCCGCGGTATACTTTGCGGTGTACCACGGAGTGCCGTTAAATACGTCGTTCATAATGCTCGAAACGGAGGTGAAATTGCGTATCCCGTTAACCTCGAGCGCGGAGTTCGTGAACGCTTTCGTTTCGATTTTTGTAACGTTTGTTAAGTCAATCTGCTTTAACGCGCTGCCGTAAAAGGTCTTTTCTGCAATGGTTCTGACGCCCTTTTCGCCGTCGCCGTGAGGGAGAGCTAAATATTGCAGCGAGGTAGTGCCGTAGAACGCTTGTTTTTTGATATCGGAGAAAGTCGTGTCGATAAGGTTCATTAAATTCAACGCCGTGCATCCTTCGAACGCACTTGCGCCGATTTCGCGCGCAGCTGAGTCTAAATCCTCCTCGAACTCCACGTGAACCAACGCCGTCGCGCGGTAAAACGCCTTTTCGCCGATTCTTTTAATCGTTTTCGGAATATAAATTTCAGTAATGGTTTTGTTGCTTTCGAACGCGCTGTCGCCGATTTCAAGTACGGGCGTGCCGTTGATTTCGGAGGGGATTGTCAGTTCGCCGTAAGGAACCGATGGATATTTTAATCCTGCAAGCTTGTAACCGCCGGTTATGCTTATTACGTTATACGGCGCGGGCTCGGCGGGTGCGAAAAATGCATAAAGAGTGAGCGAGTGAACGATAGGCGTAGTAAAATCGAACGGCAAGTCGGTTTCGAGAGGGTCGGGGGTTAGGTACCAACCGTCAATTACAAAGCCGGCGTAAACCTCCGTTACGGGCAGAGAAGCAACGCTGTCGGGATAGACCTTTTGCTCGGTGCGGTAGCCGTATTCGCCGCCGTCAAACACGACGGTAAAATACGGGTCGGGAATTGACGGGTCGGTGGCTTCGGCTGGGCGCGTATCAAGTACGGTTATGAAAGCCTCGGCGGTAAGACCGTCTAATTCAGCGGTTATTCTGACGCGTGCGCCGCTGCGCAAAACGTCAAAGCTTTTGCCGTCCTCGCGCGCCCGTAGTATTGTGGGGTTCGCGCTTGTCAGGATATAGTCGGTTGACTTCCCCGTTGCCTTAACCGAGGGGGTGTAGATTGTCGTTTCGGACAAGTAAATTGTTTCGTCACCGTTTTCGAACGACAGCGTCGTTTTGTTTTTGCACGAAACAAGAACCCCCGTGAGAAATACGGTTATGAGCAAGAATAGCGTTAAAATCACGCCCTTTTTTGTGGTTTTTGTAAGCATTTTTAGTTAACTGCGGTAGTCGCCGTTAATTTCAACATATTTTTTGGTTAAGTCACACCCGAACGCGGAGGCGGAGTATTTACCGTAGTTAATATTTATGTTTATATTAATTTCCTCTTCAAGCAGTATTTCTTGCGCACGTTCTTCCGAAAACTCAATCCCTGTTCCGCTTTCGCAAACGACGATTTCGCCTTTTACTGACGAAAAAGAAACGCTTGTTTTGTCGTAATTCAATGTGGGGTCGGAGTAGCCCATTGCGCATAAAATCCGTCCCCAATTTGCGTCCGCGCCGCACATTGCCGCTTTGAATAATGACGATGAAATAACTCCGCGCGCGCATTTCTTTGCTTGCGCTTTGCTTGCTGCGCCCGTAACCGTACAGACTAAGAGCTTTGTCGCGCCCTCGCCGTCGCGCGCGAGCATTTTGCAAAGCTTAGAGGTAACGGCGGTTAAAAGCTTTTTAAATGCCGTAAAATCCGCTCCTTTTTGAGTGATTTTTGCGTTTTCCGCTTTACCGTTTGCGATAATCGCAAGCGTGTCGTTTGTGGAGGTATCGCCGTCAACTGACAGCATATTGAACGTGTCCTCCGCGGAGGCTTTTAACGCAACCTTCAGCAATTCGGGAGTAATATCCGCATCGGTCGTTACAAAAACGAGCATCGTTGCCATATTAGGATGAATCATTCCCGAGCCCTTTGCAATGCCGCCGATTGTCACCTTTTTACCGCCGATAATTGCCGTTGCCGCCGCCTCTTTTTTGATGGTGTCGGTTGTCATTATTGCGGTAGCCGCATCTTCGCCGCCCTCTTTTGTGAGCGTGCCCTTGAGCGCGCGAATACCGCTTGTAATTGCATCGATAGGCAATTCCTGCCCGATAACCCCGGTTGAGGCAACGATGATATCGTTTGCCTTTACGCCGAATGAAGCCGCGACCTCAGCACACATAGTTTGTGCATGCCGGATGCCGTTAGGAGCGCAAGTGTTCGCGATTCCGCTATTACAAACAAAACCGCTCGCGTATCCGTCCGCAATATTTTCTTTTGTAACGGCAATGGGCGCGCCCTTAACCGCGTTCGTAGTGTAAACCGCCGCCGCCGCGCCTATGCGCTCTGATAAAATAATGGCTAAATCCTTTTTAGTTCTGTTCTTTCTAACTCCGCAATGAATTCCGTTTGCCGTAAAGCCGAGAGGCGCGGTCACTCCGCCCGTAATGTACCCGATTTTTCCCATAATAATAAAACTACTTAAATTATAAAGGGAATCGTTAAATTATTAAAGTTTTAAGAAAGCCCGAAAGGTGGCAAGTTCGTGACAGTTAGTTGACGTTCTGACCCCAACGAGCGTATAAATGAACAACCTCACCGTATATCGGAGTTAAGTTAAGAATCGGTGCCATATTCGAATACACAATCGAACCGTTCGGCTCTAATGCCCAACCGAGGAAAGTGTATCCCGGTCGCGAAAAGTGAAGGTCGCTGAACCGTTTGAGTTGAGACGGCATATCGTAGCGGTGTACGCTTTCCTCCCACGCGTCGTTCCCGACATAATTAATGTGGTAATAAACGGAGTACGGGTTCGGTATCCATACGGCATAAAGCGCGACAACGCCGTCGTTTCCGTCGGTTAAATTCGAATACAATACATAAGCATTATATTCCTTTAATCCGCCCTCCGTCGTTGACCAACCGTCAAAAGTATAACCCGTCGGAGGCGTATAGGTAAGGCTATTCGCTAAATATGCCGGAGTATCGTAGGTGTGGGTTGTTGAAACAAACGCGCCCGTGCCGCCGTTCGGGTAATAGTTAACTTGATATGTGTTTGCTCCCCAAACCGCGTATAAGGTTACCGTTTCGCCGTTTAAGCCCAAATCGGTAACCGGCGCGCCGTTTGCATAAAGCGCGTCGCTGCCGATTTCCGCAGTCCAGCCTATGAAATGGTATCCTGTTTTTGAAAACAGATTGAACGCTAAATTGCGTTGAACGCCGCCCAAATGAATGGTGTTGCGCATCTCGCCCGCTCCGCCTTGAGGGTCGTATTCAACACAGTAAACCGCTTCGCCCCATACCGCGTAAAGTTCAATTTCCGCGCCGTCTACGGGAGTTAAGTTAATAACCTCCTCGCCGTCTAAATAGTATGCGTTGCCGTTTTGCGTTAACGCCCAACCTGCAAAAGTGCGCCCTTGATTGTCTATGAAGCCGTTTACTGTGAGGTTATTCGCTATGTCATAAATAAAGTTTGAACTTGCCGTTTCGCCCGTCCCCGCGCTGAGGTTACGGTATTCAACCGAGTAACTATTAACATGCCATGCGGCGTAAAGTTCAATTGTCGCGCCGTGTACGGCGGTTAGATTGAAAACTGTTGCACGGTCTGAGTACGAAACGATTTCCGAGTCGGCATCCTCTTGACTTGCCGCCCAGCCCTTAAAGGTATAGCCGGTTATTTCAAACCCGTTTTGCGTTAAATTATAAACCTCGCCATACGAAAATTCATACCCGATTGTTTCGCCTTCTCCGCCGTTCGGAAGATATATAATACTGTAAGTATTTGCAATCCAAACCGCCGTTAAGGTGAGAGTAACGCCGTCCGCATCGCATAAATGCAGAGTACTGCCGCTATCGGATATTGTGCCGTTCGGGTACGTCCAATATGCAAAACGGTAACCTAATTTCGAATATGTGTTAACGGGGATTTCGGCGGCATCGTTATACGTCCGTGCAATTTCGCCCATTGCCGCGCCCTCACCGCCGTTTGCGTCAAAGACGATTGTATAAGAATTTTCGGTAAATACGGGGTATAAAAATATATTTGATTCAATCTTGTCCGTTCCGAAATCCCATAAATTGTCGCCGTTTTGGTTGAGCCAAGCCGCAAAGGTATAGCCGGTTTTGGACGGCGTAAGAGGTTCCGTAATTAATGAACCGTCATCGTATGCAACGGCGTTTTCGTAGACGTTCTCATCATTCAATACGGTTACGAACCAAATTTTTATATA
>JAISKW010000081.1 GCA_031260775.1 Christensenellaceae bacterium | reverse complement strand
GTCTAAAAACTTTATTATTGCCTCTCCGACCGTTACTTTCATTTTTACAGAATAAAAGAAACCGCCCTTAAGCGGTTTCTAATTAAGGAATTATATAATACTCTTGTACTCTTCCAAATATTTTTTTGCCGATTTCGTCCACGAGAAATCTGCAGTCATTGCGTTTTTACGCACCGTTATGCGGTCAAGATACGACTTGCTCGTTTTATCTACGGCAACGTAGTTCGCTACCGCGCGTTTGACGGCGTCGAGCATATCGTAGGCGTCAAATGTCTTAAAGGTGAAACCGTTGCCCTCCTTGGTCGCCGAAACGTACGGAACGACAGTATCCTTTAACCCGCCCGTTTCGCGCACAATAGGCACGCTGCCGTAGCGCATCGCAAGCATTTGCGACAAGCCGCACGGCTCGAATTTGCTCGGCATTAAAAAGAAGTCCGAACCCGCATAAATCTTGTCCGAAAGGTTCGGTTGGAACGACAACACCGCTTTGAATTTAGCGGGGTAAGTCGCCTCAATTTCGCGCAATGCGCTCTCATATTTCCACTCTCCGGTGCCCAAAACGACAATTTTGACATCCTGTTTGAGTATTTCGTGGTGCGCTGCGATGAACAAATCGATACCCTTTTGGTGTGTTAAACGGGTTATCATAGCAATCAACGGTACTTCCTTTTTGGTATCCGTTTCAAGCCCTAAAATCTTCAAAACCTCGTCCTTATTGGCTTTCTTTTTCGCTTCTAAATCGCTATCGTTAACCGAAAACGGCGGCACGATATTTTTGTTGTTTTCGGGGTTATTCTTTTCTAAATCTATACCGTTTACGATGCCCGACAGTTTGAATTTACGGGCATTTAAGATGTTCTCTAATCCGTACGAATAATAGGGGTACAAAATTTCCTCGGCGTACGAGGGCGATACGGTAATGACTTTATTTGATGCCTCGATACCGGCTTTAAGCATATTGGTATCGCCTTTATACTCGGCTTCGCTGTAAAACCGCCCCGACAGCCCGAAGATATGGTCGATGCAATATTTGTCCATTCTTCCTTGGAACTCGATATTATGCACGGACAATACGGTTTTCATAGTTTTATATCCGTCGGTTAACCTATAAAACGCATCTAAGAAAAGCGGCGCGATTGCGGTTTGCCAGTCGTTTACATGCAACACGTCGGGGTAGAAACCCGTAACCTGCATCGATTCCAAAACGGCTTTTGAGAAAAACGCGAACCTTTCGCCGTCGTCGAAAAACCCGTACAGACCGCCGCGCTTGAAAAAGAACTCGTTATCTAAAAAGTAATAGGTAATCCCTTCTAAATCGAACGCAAACACGCCGCAGTAGTTATTTTTGTACCCGAGCGGCACATATTTACTGCCGATAAAGCGCATAGCATCGCGGTATTTTTGAGGGATATCCTCGTAAAGAGGCAACACAACCCTCACATCAAGGGTCGGGTCAAGCTGCTTTAATGCCTTGGGTAAAGAACCTAAAACGTCGGCTAAGCCGCCCGTTTTAACGAACGGTACGCATTCGGATGTCGCAAACAATATTTTCACACTTATATTGTATGTCCGTATCCGCTTTCATTCAATGGTAATTGAGTTTTTAAGAGGGCTAAAATGACGTTGTTGACAAGTTCTCTAATGCTGTTAAAATGTAACGGTGTTAGATAATTAATATGGACTATGAAGAACTTGCACGGAATCTCATGCAAAGCATGCTGATGTTCGGGCGCGATAAAAACCATAAAAAAATGACCGACCCGCTGCAAAGCGAGATTTTTGTTTTGCTTTACATAGCAAAGCTTGCAAAGGACGTTACCCCCGGCGAAATTAAGGACTTTATGCATGTCAGTTCGGCGCGAATCGCAACCGTTCTCAACTCGCTTGAGGCAAAGGATTATATCGAAAGAACGGTAAACAAGTCGGACAGGCGCGAAATTATCGTCAGGGCTACTCCTTTAGGAATTGCCGCCGCCGAAAAGGAAGCGAACAGCGCGGTAAAGCACATTGCCATAATTTTGGCGCAATTAGGCGCGGAGGATGCGACGCAACTTGTCCGTCTTGTGGGCAAGCTTTCGAAGCTAAAAATTGAAATACCTATTATTTGCAATACTGATAATAGTATAGATAATATAAAGGAGTAAAATGTTAAGATTAGTTAACTTAAAAAAAGACTACGACGTAGCGGATACAAAAATCCACGCGCTTAAGGACATCAACCTGTCGTTCAGAAAAAACGAGTTCGTTTCGGTTCTCGGGCCGTCGGGCTGCGGTAAAACCACCCTCTTAAACATTGTTGGCGGGCTTGACCGCTATACCGACGGTGATTTTTACATAAACGGAATTTCCACAAAGGAATTTACCGACCGTTCATGGGACGTTTACCGCAACCACCGCGTCGGTTTCGTTTTCCAAAGTTATAACCTAATTCCTCACCAAACTATTTTGAGCAACGTTGAGCTTGCTTTAACCATTGCCGGCATCAGTAAAAAAGAGCGTGTCGAAAGGGCAAAAGCGGTTTTAGACAAGGTCGGCTTAGAGGGGCAGTACAAAAAACGACCTAACCAACTCTCGGGCGGACAATGCCAGCGCGTTGCAATAGCCCGTGCCTTAGTAAACGACCCCGAAATTCTCCTTGCCGACGAGCCTACCGGCGCACTCGATTCCACAACAAGCGTGCAGATTATGGAGCTTATCCGCGAAATTGCGAACGAGAGGCTCGTAATTATGGTTACGCATAACCCCGACTTAGCCGAGGAATATTCAACGCGTATCGTCCGTTTATTTGACGGCGAACTTCAAAGCGACACCGCGCCGTTCTCAACCGAGGACGAAATTGCCGAATGTACCGCCCTCAAAGCCGTTCAGGACGAGAAAGACGCCGCAGAAAAAGAGGCAAATATCGCTTCCGCCGAGGCTGCGTTAAGCAAAAATCCGGAAAGTAAAAAGCTTCAAGCCCGGCTTGAAAAAGCTAAGACCGAAACGAAAAAGAAAGAAACGGCTAAAATGTCCCTTTTTACGGCGTTCAGACTTTCCTTACAAAATTTATTCACCAAAAAAACGCGTACGATTATGACGGCGTTTGCCGGCTCAATCGGAATCATCGGAATTTCAATGGTTTTATCCTTTTCATACGGCGTTCAGAGCTACATAAAGGATATGCAGAACGATATGCTTTCGGGCAACCCTATTACGGTTACCGAATCGGGCTTCGATATATCCGCAATGATGAGCATGATGAGTACCGCCGAAAAACGCGAGATTTTAGAAAGTATTGACGGCAAGGCGAATATTCAAAAACTTGTTGAAGGTATGGTAAAGCGCGGAAGTATGATGGAATCCATTATGCTAACCAACGACATTACCGAGGATTACATCAAATTCGTTAACGATTTGCCCGTTGAAGACGCCGTCGTGTTTTTAGACTACGGTTTGGATATTAAAAACAACTTCTACACCGATTTTAACCTGACTATCGGCGACCCCGAGCCGCAAAATATGTCGCTTGCCGCTCTTGAATCGGTATATGCCGGCGTTTTAAGCCAAACCGATTTCGCACAATATTCGAGTATGATTTCGATGGTTAGCTCAACTTTCAGCCAAATTCCGAACAGCGAGGAATATATTTTGGAGCAATACGACCTTTTAGAAGGCGGTTTTGCAACAAAAGAGAACGAACTAATGCTTGTTTTAAGCGAGGACAACGAAATTGCCGACTTGCAACTCGCACAGCTCGGGTTCTTGTCGCAAGAAGAATTTCTGAACATCGTTTGGGCGGCAACGGCAAAATACTCGGGGAATCCTCCTTATTGGGAATACCAACCCGACCTTATAACCGAAAGAATCGACTATAGCGCGTTAATGGGCAAAACGTTCTCGTGGTATCCCAACAACACCGTTTTCACGCGAAACACCTCCGACCCGACAAATCCGTTCTTATATTCGCCGTATTCGGATAGTTTTAGCGATTCCGAAAAGGGCGGCGCGGTCAATATGAAAATAGCGGGCATTTTACGCCCGAAGCCGAGCGTGGCGTTCGGTTCTGTAGTCAGCGGATTCTACTACACCGAGGCGTTAACTAAAAAAATTATCGCAAGTTCGGTAGATTCCGAAATTGTAAAGTTCCTTAAAAATATGGATTACGATGCTCCTGCGGAGGTAACCGGCGCGGACGGATATATACAACCCCCTCCTCAAGCGGGATACGCGGCTATTATGTCAAACGCGTTTGCAACGGGCGGCGGTATTCCGTACAGCGTAAAATACATCTATAAGAACAAAGACACTCACGAATCGGAAGTGTTTTACCATCCCGCTAATGTAATTACCGCAAGCGCAATGGCATCGATGCTTGCCACAATCGCGCCCGAAATGGCAACGCTTTTCGGCGACCCGTACGTTACAACCTTGCGCGGTCTGGGCGGTATAGATATTGCAAACAGCATTTCAATCTATCCTATTAACTTCGAGCAAAAGAACAAAGTTACCGATTATTTGAATAGGTGGAATCAAGAAGGTGACATAACTCTGTCAAACGGAGAAGTTATTAAGTGGAAGTTAACCCCCAACATATACGGAGATGACGGCGAAGGGAACCAAATAATCACAAAAAAAGCGACATACCGCTCCGAGGTTAAATACAGCGACCCTATCGAGCTTATCATTTCCCTTATCAACAGTATGGTAAAAATGATTACCATTGCGCTCGTCAGCTTTACTGCCCTTTCGCTTGTCGTTTCAACGGTTATGATAGGTATTATCACCTATGTATCGGTTGTAGAACGCGTTAAAGAAATCGGCGTAATCCGCGCGCTCGGAGGTCGCAAGCTTGACGTTTCCAACCTCTTCAGTGCCGAAACCTTTATTGTCGGATTAGCTTCGGGGTTAGTGGGTATAGTTGTTACCTATATTCTCTCGGCGATTGTTTCGGCGATAGTATCGTATTTTGCTGCTATTCCTCAGATAGCCATTTTCCCGGTCAGTTACGCCGTCACAATGGTCGCCGTCAGCGTTGGATTAACCCTAATCTCAGGCTTCATTCCCGCCCGCAGCGCGGCTAAGAAAGACCCCGTTGTTGCACTGCGCACGGAATAGTCTTATTAACGGTGAGTTTTTCGGGGGAGGGGAATCCCCCACCCCCACCACTTTGAAAAGCTAAACTAAGAAAAAGGCGCAACTATGCGCCTTTTTTTCTTTTTTCGTAAAGGATTATTAATTGTATAATATATACGGATTATTTTGTTATAAATATCAAAATAAATACTTTATGAAAAAAGTAGGGGTAGCGTTATTAGGTTTAGGAACGGTCGGTTACGGGACATACCGTATTTTGACCGAAAACCGCGAGAATATTAAAAAGATTCACGGCGTAGATATAGAGGTAAAATGCATTTTGGAACGCAATTTAGAACGCGTTCGCGCGTTAGGCGTGCCGGAAGCCATTGTTTCGCAGGATATTAACACGGTTTTGAACGATAAAGACATCTCCGTCGTTGCGGAATTCTTCGGCGGAATAGAGCCTGCACGCTCGTTTTTAGTAGCTTCGTTGAAGGCCGGGAAGTCAATCGTCACCGCAAACAAGGAAATGTTTGCCAAAAACCGCAACGAGCTTGCGGCGGCGGCTAAGGAAACCGGCGCGGGAATTTACTTCGAGGCAAGCTGCGTGGGCGGCGTGCCTATTATCAGAACGCTTACGGAGGGGCTGCAAGGCGACAAGATTACGGCAATAAAAGGGATTTTTAACGGCACAACCAACTATATACTTTCGAAAATGTCTAACGAAGGCTTGGAATATGCCGACGTTTTGAAGGAAGCGCAAGCCTTAGGTTACGCCGAAGCGAACCCTTCCGCCGACGTAGACGGCTACGATGCGATGTATAAGCTTTCGATTCTCGCATCTTTGGCGTTCCGCGAGAACATTGCGCTTGATAAAATCAAACGGCAAGGAATCAGCAAAATTTCGAAGAAGGATATTGTTTTAGGCAAGAAATACGGCTACATGCTAAAGCTTATCGCGGCGGCGGAAAAAGCGGCGAACGGAGCGGTTGCCGTCCGTGTCGCGCCGGCGTTTTTGAAAAATGCGCACCCGCTTGCCTCAGTTTCGGGCAGTTTTAACGCGGTTATGGTCAAGGGCTCATACGTAGGCGATATTATGCTGTACGGCAGAGGCGCGGGCGATTTGCCCACCGGCTCGGCAATCGTTTCGGATATCGTCTTTGCAAGCTTGCAAACGAAGCACAAAATGCCGTTCGAGAACCAAAACGCGCCAGAATTTAACGCAAACACCGAGGACGAGTATTATGTCCGCTTAAGCGCGGAGGACAGAAGCGGCGTTCTCGCGCAAATCGCCGACGTTTGGGCGCGCGAGCATATAAGCATACGGGCGTTAGAGCAAATCCCTTCCGACGGCGACACCGCCGAAATAGTTTTCTTCACCCACAAAACCGGCGCGGAAACGCTCAATGAAGCGATTGCGCAAATTAAGAGTTCGTCGTTTGTTAAAACCGTTGATGCGATTATTCGTATAGAACAATAGAAAATGGATATAGAAAAAGGTAAAGAGGAGTTTATAGAGATTTTCCAATCGTTTATCGGGCGTGACGGCGGTGAGGAACTTTTGGAGTATTTAGAGAGCGACAAGTGCGACTTTTTTACCGCTCCGGCATCGGCAAGTTATCATTTAGCGGAGGAGGGCGGTTTGTGCGCGCATTCGATAAACGTCTACAATAGGCTCCTGAAACTGCTACAAATGGAGTACGGAACAGCGTGGGAGGAACATTATTCGCACGAATCCGTCGCTATATGCGCGCTTTTACACGACCTATGTAAAATAGGTTGTTACAAGGTTAGTACTAAAAATGTAAAGAACGGTGAAAAGTGGGAGAAAGTGCCGTTTTTTCAATTTGACGAGGATTTACCTTACGGACACGGCGAGAAATCGGTATATATAATTTCGGCGTTTTTGCGCTTAACGCGCGAGGAAGCCTTAGCAATAAATTGGCATATGGGCGCGTACGATGCACGCGTTAAGGGCGACGGTTCACGGGAAATCACGAAAGCGTTTGAAAAATATCCGTTGTGCGTTTTCTTGCATATCGCCGATATGCTTGCCGCGAACGTGGATGAGGGCACAAATAAACAATAACAACATATAATGGGATTCTTTTCAAAAATTAAAGAAGCGTTAATCAAGACAAAAGAAACGCTGGGCAGGAAAATATTCGAAGCGTTCAAGGCAAAAGACCTTGACGACGCTTTTTACGAGGAGCTTGAGGACGCTTTAATTTCCTCCGACGTGGGTGTTGCCGCCTCGGAGCAGATTATCGAGGACTTAAAGCAAGCCGTTTACAAAAAGAAAATCTTAAAAACCGACAAGGCGCGCGACGAGCTTAAGCGCATTATGCTCGAGCTTATCGATTACGAGGTAGAGGAGTACAAATATCCGCTTATAATTTTAATTGCGGGGGTCAACGGCGTAGGTAAAACCACGGCGGTGGGCAAGCTTGCAAAGCTTTTCAAAGACGGCGGCAAGAGCGTAATCGTGGCGGCGGCGGACACGTTCCGTGCGGCGGCGAGCGAGCAACTTGAAATTTGGGCGGAAAGAGCCGGCGTCAGAATTGTAAAGCAAGGCGACGGTGCCGACCCGGCGGCGGTTGTTTTCGATGCGCTTACGGCGGCAAAGGCTAAAAATTACGACGTCGTTTTAGTAGATACCGCGGGGAGACTGCACAACAAAAAGAACCTTATGAACGAGCTTTCGAAAATTAACCGCGTAATCGACCGCGAAATGCCCTCTGCCGACCGCCGCAATTTGATAGTTTTGGACGCGACAACCGGGCAAAACGCCGTTACGCAAACGGAAATATTCAACGAGGCAATCGAAATTGACGGCATAATCCTGACCAAATTAGACGGTACGGCTAAGGGCGGCGTGGTGCTTGCCATTGCCGCCGAGCAGGAAATCCCCGTCGTGTACTGCGGCGTGGGTGAAAAAATTGACGACCTCATTCCGTTCAGCGCAACGGAGTTTATCGACGGTATCTTTTCCGTAGAATAAAATAAATTGACTGAAACAGAATTACTCAATTTAATAAAAAAGGACAGCGTTAAAGGGATTATTAGCATAATCGCCGAGGATAGTGCCGCACAAAACGCAACGTTCGGCAGGTTCACTCTTGCCGCCGTTTGCAAAATCTATAACAGCAAAAAGGTTCTGAAAGTGTTGCAAGAAGTCGTCCCGTACAGCGGCGGCGCGGAGCAATACGCCTTCCCCGATAACCGCGAAATCGAAAGGCAATTCAGCGATTTAATGGGTCGCAATGCGCGTAATTATATCGATAAGACGGCGGTTGATATTGCGGATTTCGAGGATAATATCGAAATACCCGAACGCAAACCCGTTTCTAAAAAACTTATTTTAACAATTTCAATCGTCGCAATTGCCCTTGTCTTAGGAGGGTTAGGCACGGGGTTGGGCGTATATTTCAGCGGCGTTCAAAAGGCGAAGCCCGTAACAATTTCCACGGAACAGGCTCTCATTGATGCCATTAACGGTACCAAAACAAGCGAAAGAACCGTGAATTTGTCTTCGGATATTACGCTCTCCGCGAATACTCAATTAGACTC
>JAISKW010000070.1 GCA_031260775.1 Christensenellaceae bacterium | reverse complement strand
CTTGAATGCCTTGTTCGCCGGTCTCACCTTGAATGCCTTGCTCGCCCTGAATACCTTGTGCGCCCGTTGCTCCGGTCTCGCCCTGAATACCTTGTGCGCCTGTTGCGCCGGTTGCTCCGGTTTCGCCTTGAATGCCTTGTGCGCCCGTTGCGCCTGTTGCGCCCGTAGCCCCTGTTGCTCCTGTTGCTCCGGTCGCGCCGTTTACGCCGTCTCTGCCGTCTCTGCCGTCAATGCCGGCAACGCCTCGCAAACCCTGCTCGCCCACGCTCCCCGTGCTATCAAAGAGGCTGCAACCTTGCAACAGAAAAACCGCGCTAACAAGCGCGATAACCAATACTATAACTAAACTTTTCTTTTTCATCATCTTCTGATATATGTAAAACGTGTTTACATGCGAAATTTTACGTTTCGCAACAACAGTATGATGCAGAATTAATGCTTTGTCAACAATGCAAAACGGGCGCGTACAAATGGCTTGCAATATAGCGTATAATATATATGTCATGAAAAAAATAATTGCGGTCGTAGGCGATGCTATATGCGACGAAGGCAGTAAAAAATGGAATTTAGCTTTTGCTACGGGTAAGGCTTTAATCGATGCCGGGTACAGAATTCAGTCCGGCGGCAAGGACGGCATTATGCTCGCCGCCTTTTTGGGTGCGAAATCGAGTGAAAACTACCGAGAGGGCGACACAATAGGCATTCTCCCGGGCTTTTACCGCGACACGGTAAGTTGTATTGCGGATATTATTATACCCACGGGTCTGGATATTGCGCGCAACATTTTAGTAGCAAACGCCGACGCCGTTATCGCCATAGGCGGCGGCGCGGGCACGCTTTCGGAAATAGCGTTTGCATGGACTCTCCAAAAACTCATTCTTCCGTACCGTAACGTTGACGGTTGGAGCGCGAAAATGGCCGATATTCGTATCGATTCGCGTATTCGCTATGAAAATATCCCCGAGGATAAGGCGTACGGCATCGACACCCCCGCCGACGCTATCGCTCTCTTGCAAAAATATCTGCCGTTGTATACTAACTATCATAAAGGCATAAAATAACCTTTTTTAAGAAGCCGTTTTACCGTAAAATTGTAGCGTGAAGCTTACAAAAAAGATGTGGATGCTGTTCATTGTTTTCGGTCTGTTCGGGCAAATTGCTTGGGCGGTCGAAAATATGTACTTCAACCTTTTCATTTACAACACTATCGCCAAAAGCACTAAGGCTGTAACCATAATGGTACAGGCAAGCGGTATCGCCGCGACAATTACTACGCTTTTTGCCGGGACTTTAAGCGACAAGGTCGGCAATCGCAAACATTTTATCTCAATCGGATACATATTATGGGGTTTGTCCGTACTCGCTTTTGCGTTTATCAATGTTGATAATGTCACAAATTTATTTAATATCGACCCGACCGTTACCTCATCAATGTTCGGTTTGAGCGGCTCGGGCGCGACAAAGGCGGTCGCAATGACTTTGCTTACGGTTATCGTTATGGACTGCGTTATGACATTTTTCGGCTCAACTGCAAACGATGCAAGCTTTAACGCGTTTGTTACCGATAATACGGATACCACAAACAGGGGATTGGTTGAGGGTGTACTTTCGGCAATGCCGCTCCTCGCCTTGCTTATTGTCGCGGGCGGCTTCGGGTTAATCCTCGGCGAGGATAACAACTACCCCCGTATGTTTATAATTCTCGGTTCGGTCGTCACCGCATCGGGCATTTTCGGACTGTTCGTTATCAAGGACGCGCCGACGCTTGTTCGGGAAAACAAAGGGAACTTTTTCAAAAATCTCGCGTATGGGTTTCTGCCAAAGACAATCAAGGCGAATAAACCGCTGTACATCGTCCTTTTCGGCATCCTCGTTTACAGCATTGCAAGCAATATTTTTATGCCGTATTTGATTATCTATATGGAAAGATTCTTGAAGTTTACGGTCTTGGAATACAGCGCAATTTTAGCGAGTATGATACTCCTTGCCGCAGTCGCCGTGGTGTTTTTAGGGAAATTAAGCGACAAAATAGGCAAGGAGAAAATGCTTGTAATTGCCGGTGCGCTGTTTGTTTTAGGGCTGTTCTTGATGTCCTTTGTGCATAGCGACAACAAAGCGGTGACAATAGGGCTTCTGCTCCCGACGGGCTTTGCAATGCTAATCGGATTTTTACTGCTCGCAACGCTGTTCGGCGCAATGGTTAAAAACTATATCCCCGAAAACAATGTCGGCAAGCTGCAAGGCGTAAGAATGTGCTTTGCGGTATTATTGCCTATGTTCATCGGACCTTTAATAGGCGACAGTATAAACCAATGGCAAGCGGACAAAAACCCCGAAGTCTACACCTATCTTGACGAAACCACCCAAACTATAGCGAATATCCCCGCCCCTCAAATATTTTTAGCCGCCTCGCTCGTAGGTCTTTTGGTGTTCGTACCGATAGTTTTAATACTTATTTATGTTAAAAATCACAAAAACGATGCCGCGCCGCTTCCGATTGAAAACGAAAACCTATAATGTTTTATAAAAATCAATAATCGCTTGCAACGCCTCTTTTGAAATTTTGAAGCCCTGATACACGATAAAGTCGTGGACGGATGCGCCGCCTTTGCCGTAATACATTCCCGATTTCACCCCTAACTCTTGCAAGGTTGCGTAGAACGGGAGTTCGTCCTCTTTGAAGTGGTCTTTGTCGCCGATTGTCAAAAATGTCGGTGGGTAATCCGCCGTTACGAACCGTGCAGGTGATAAAAAGTTCGTTTTCTCCTCGTCGTTCAACTCCTTATAGCTAAGCTCGGAGGTTGCCGAAAGGTACGCATTTATTGCCGGGAAGCCCGAATTTGCGGCGAGTGTCGCGTCAAAAATGCCGCTGATGTCTAAAAGCATTTTGACTTTATACTGCGCCTCGTGTTCGGGGTAGTACTTTGCTCTGAACTCGGGCAGAGTTTCGATTGCGGCTAAAATCCCCGCGATATGCGCGCCCGCACTGTCGCCGGTTATGATAATTTCGCCGTCGTCCGCGCCGTACTTTGCGGCGTTTTCGCGAAGAAACGCTATCGCTTTGTAGACGTTTTCGAGCTGCTCATGGAATTTAATTTTAGGTGAAAGCCCGTAATAAACCGCGCCGACAACGCAATTTAATCCGTCCGCAAGGTTTGCGCAAAGTGCGCGGCGGTTGCACGGACTGCCCGAAACGAACCCTCCGCCGTGGATATACACCATTAACGGCAACGGTTTTTCGGCATTTTTGGGGCGGTGAACCTCCAAAAACTGCACCTTTTCGCTGCCGTACTTGATTTTTTTCTCAAGCGACACATTCTTTGACGCACCCTTATTAAAAAGGAGTTTTCCTCCTAAGAAATCGGACACGCGGCAGTACACTAACGGTAAAAGTAATTTGATGTTCATAATATATTATTTACGGCGTAACCGTAGCAAGTTTTTTAGCCGCATTTACGAATAAAAGCAACAGCTCGATAACGGCGAACGCGCCTAAGCCGATTAACAAGTACAGATACGCAAGCTCCGTACTCTTAATAAGCGGAATGCCGCCGAGCATAAACGGAGTATATGCGGTGAGCATAACGGCAAAGCCCGAAACCGCCGCGATAGCTACCCCGACAATCATATTAACGGGCGAGGCTTTATCGCTGCCCGTCACCTCGTTGCTTGCGTTTGTGCTGAATGAGGGATGCTTTATATCGCCGTTAAGCGCGTTTGCAACAAGCGCGACAATCACTAATTGCGATATTGCCCATATACAGCCGATGTCTAAATAGGTAACCGCACCGTCAAAATTAGTATGCGTAAACGCCATTATGCCCAAACACGACAAAACGTTTGAGGCGGACGGCACAAGCGTATAAAGCGTAAATTTAACTGCAATTTGCGTGCGGTACGGCACGGGAAAAATCTTCGAAAGGTAAAATACCGCGCCCTCACGGGATATTGCCGAGCCTGCAAACGAAATTGTAATTGTCGTAAAAATAATGATTATAAGCAGCGAAAGCCCCGGCAGTATTCTTGCGCCGACCGCGCCGCCGCCGACACTTGCCGCGAGAGAGTTGCACAAATACACCATTACAGGCGCGCTCGCCGCCAAGGCAAGGTATTGGAACGAATAGTTGATACTTCGGAAAATCAGCGAAAATTCTTTTTTAAGCAGCGCGGTAAACGGCGAGTGGACACGCATACTTGCCGTAATATTTTTCGCTTCGCTTTCGGTATCGATTCCCTTGAGGATAATTTTACTTGCTGTTTTCTTAAGAACGATATGCGCGATATATATGACCGCCGCGGTGAACAAAACAATCATAATTAAAGACACCACGGGTTGCTTTTGCGCGCCGGACAAAATATTAGCAAACCACGAAAACGGGTACAAATATTGCGCAAATCTTCGGATAAATACGCGTGTTTCCACCGAAAAGAGGCTGTCCGTTTTGTTTTTAGTATATATAACTATTCCTTGTAATAGTAGCATATACACGGTAAATGCGGCGACGGTTGCAATAATCAAAAACAACAAAACAAGGGTGAAACGCGATTTCAGCGCGTTAGATACCGAAATTAGCGGCATAACGAGCATATTTGCAAACGAGAACGGCACTGCGGCGGCAAGCGGAATTATCGCAATTGCAATGAAGTAAAACGAGGCGGTTTCGCGCGTTAAATACCCGTAAATGCAGTAAATCGGCATCATTATGATATACGCGGTTAAAATGTGTATAAACAATGCGTAGACGGCTTTTGCGGTATAGATGTCCTTGCCGCTCACGGGAAAGCGCAACAATAGTTCGTTTTCGCCGTCATAATGCACGCTTTTTAGGAGTAACCCCGAGGCGGTGACGAACAAAAAGACCATAGCAAAGCCCGTACCGAGCACCAAAAACTCGTACTTTAAGGAGATTGAACCCCAT
>JAISKW010000127.1 GCA_031260775.1 Christensenellaceae bacterium | reverse complement strand
CGGCGTTCTTTACCGGATGGTTGCCTCCGCGGTGACCGAACTTCATTTTGTATGTTTTTGCGCCGTACGAAAGCCCTATCAATTGGTGTCCTAAACATATCCCGAATATCGGAATTTTGCCCTTGAAATACCGTATCGTATCTACGACCTCAAAGGCATCCTCGGGGTTGCCCGGGCCGTTAGATATAAACAAGCCGTCCGGGTGCAAGTTTTCGATAACCTTCGGCGCGGTGTTGTACGGCACGACCGTCACATTGCAGCCGTGCGCGTTAAAGCGGCGCAGAATGTTAAGCTTAATTCCGCAGTCCACCGCGACAATGTTAAATTCGGGGTTACGGGTTCTTGTGAACCACACCTTTTTGGAGGTTACGGTTTTTACTTGGTTTTGCGGCAGTTTGTATGCTTTTAACTCCGCAACCGCCTCGTCAATGTTTTTGGAGGCGTCGGTAATCATACATTTCATCGAGCCTTGGTCGCGTATGATTCTTGTTAGTTCGCGCGTGTCTATGCCCGAAATGCCCGAAACGGAGTTTTCTTGCATAACCTCGCCGAAGGTTTGGGTATACCTAAAGTTTGAGGGTATGTCGTTATATTCCCTTACCACGAACCCCGAAACGGCGATATTTTTACTTTCGTAATCGTCGTCGGTTAAGCCGTAATTGCCGATAAGCGGATAAGTCATAACGACGATTTGTCCGCAATACGAGGGGTCGGAGAGAATTTCCTGATAGCCTACCATCGAGGTATTGAAAACTATTTCGGCAATCTTCGTTTGATTACCGCCGAAGCTTTCGCCGTAATAGTACCTGCCGTTTTCTAAAATTAGAACTTTTTTAGCCATTTTACGCAAAATTATATACAAAAAAAAGCCGTTCACTCAAATGAGGAAACGGCTACAAATTTTGAAAATAATACAAGCTCTGAGTGTGACCCGGGTTCTGTCTCGCGGAATGCAAATCTTAAACGCTCCATAAACTTTTCGGGCTTCTCGCAAAGCCTCCTTATTATAAATTGTATTTTCGGAAACGGCAAATTTTGAAAGGTTGAGTTTGTGTTTAGTGTTTGTGTGTCACAGCAATAACTAAAAGCCGAATTACCTATTGATGTTATGTTTGATAAGAACTTAAAAAAATAACTGCCGTTACAACCACGGCAGCCATTTTCGATTGGAGCTGAAAGCCGGATTCGAACCGGCGACCTGTTCATTACGAGTGAACTGCTCTACCAACTGAGCCATTTCAGCACTCAATTATTCATTTTGTACGGTTATGAACCGGCACGGTATGTGCCGATTCATAAACCCGTATAACTACTTCGCTTGCTGTATTGCTACCGCTACCGCTACCGTTGCGCCGACCATAGGATTATTGCCCATTCCGATTAATCCCATCATCTCAACGTGCGCCGGTACGGAGGACGACCCTGCAAACTGCGCGTCGCTATGCATTCTGCCCAAGGTATCAGTAAAGCCGTACGATGCCGGCCCTGCCGCCATATTGTCCGGATGCAAGGTTCTGCCCGTGCCGCCGCCCGAGGCTACCGAGAAATACGGCTTTTTGCCATTCTCGATTGTCCACTTCTTATATGTGCCCGATACGGGGTGTTGGAATCTCGTAGGGTTTGTGCTGTTGCCGGTAATGCCTACATCAACGCCCTCTTTAATCATAATAGCAACACCTTCGTTAACGTCGTCCGCGCCGTAGCAACGAACCAACGCTTTTTCGCCCTTCGAATACGCCGTTTCCTTAACTACCGTTAATGAATCCGCAAATTGGTCGTACTTCGTTTGAACATAAGTAAAACCGTTAATTCTTGAAATAATAAACGCCGCATCCTTTCCGAGTCCGTTCAAAATTACGCGTAAAGGTTCTTTTCTTACCTTATTTGCCGAACGCGCTATTCCGATTGCACCCTCAGCCGCCGCGAACGATTCGTGACCTGCGACGAACGCAAAGCACTTCGTTTCTTCGTTCAACAACCTTGCCGCCAAGTTCCCGTGACCTAAGCCGACTTTGCGCGTATCCGCAACCGAGCCGGGTATGCAGAATGCCTGCAATCCTTCGCCGAGTGCAACCGCCGCGTCCGACGCCTTTTTAATGCCTTTTTTAATCGCGTAAGCGCAACCTACGGTGTACGCCCAAATTGCGTTCTCGAACGCAATCGGCTGTATGCCGCGGACTAACGCCTCAACGTCGATACCTTTTTTCAAACAAATCTCGCGCGTTTCCTCAACCGATTTTATTCCGACCGATTTAAGAAAAGGAAGTATTTGGTCGATTCTTCTGTCATAACTTTCAAATAATGCCATTCTTTTACCTCCTATTTTATACGCGGATTAATTTTCTTAGCCGCTTCCGCAAAACGACCGTACGAGCCGGTGAATTTCTTCAACGCTTCCGTCGCATCCATTCCCTTAACCGTGATAGCTTCCATCATCTGACCCAAACGGACGAACTCATAGCCGATAACCTCGTCGTTCTCGTCAAGACCGATACGGGTTACATACCCTTCCGCCATTTCGAGGTAACGCACGCCCTTCGCTTCGGTTGCGTACATCGTACCGATTTGCGAGCGAAGACCCTTTCCTAAGTCCTCAAGCCCCGCGCCTATCGGCAAGCCGTCGTCCGAAAACGCACTTTGGGTTCTCCCGTAGACGATTTGAAGGAACAATTCTCTCATTGCGGTGTTGATAGCATCACATACGAGGTCGGTGTTTAACGCTTCCAAAATCGTTTTTCCGGTCAAAATTTCCGCCGCCATTGCCGCGGAGTGGGTCATACCGGAGCAGCCGATTGTTTCAATCAACGCTTCCTTAATAACGCCCTCTTTGACGTTCAAAGACAGTTTGCACGCGCCTTGTTGAGGTGCGCACCAGCCTACACCGTGGGTTAATCCGCTGATGTCGGTTATTTGCTTTGCCTGCACCCATTTGCCCTCCTCGGGGATAGGCGCGGGCCCGTGATTCGGCCCTTTCCGAACACAGTCCATTTGTTGTACTTCGTGTGAGTATTGCATATTGTTTTTTTTGAATCCTTTTACAAGGTCAGCGAATGCTTTCGTCAAAATTACGGCGTTCGCTTTGGTCTTTCTTAGCACGAAACATACGCAACTTAAGTCCCGTATGTTTCGCCGAACGTTATTGCTAAAAATTAACGCAGACCCATCGCGTGACGGTTCTTGCGCGCTTCCTTTGCTTTTAACTTTTTCCTTACGCTCGGTTTAAGAAATTCTTGGTGTTTGCGGAGGTCGTTAATAATACCGTCGTTTTGAACCTTGCGCTTCCAACGGCGGATTGCGTTTTCTAAAGTCTCCTTTTTGCCGTCCTTTCCTTCCTTTAATGTTACTGTTGCCATATACTATTCACCCCCTCGGTTATGCTATTCAAAGCTTAATATTCTTTCATTCGAAACGAATTAATCGTTTTTGAACGGAAGCATTGCCATAATTCTTGCGCGCTTAATTGCGGAGGCAAGCATGTGCTGGTGGTTGAGGCATGTTCCCGTGATTCTGCGCGGTAGGATTTTGCCGTTCTCCGCAAGTTATTGCGGTACTGCGTCCTCTCTTTTCGATGTGCTGAGTTCCTTTTTCGCTCTGTCGATGTCGGCTACAAGTTTGATGTAGTCAATCTCGGTGACTTTCTCTGCACAAAAACGACATTTTTGCGGTTTTAACGCAATCCTCTTTGTCGGTGTGGTCGGCTTCTTCGCCGTTTGTGTTTTTTTAGGCATATTTTTCTCCTATCGGTTTAAGTGTTAATTAAAGACCGTTTGGTTTTTGTTTTCCCCGCGCGTTTCGGCGTTCGGGATTTCCGCACTCCAATTTCGCGCGCGGATTTTCGGCAACGGGCTACCCCGTAACCGCGAATGTAATTTGCGGCGTCGCCTTTCTATTTAGAAGGGCATATCGCCGTCGTTATTTTTCCTGATAGGCGTTAACTCGTCAATCGAGCGCGGGCCTTTGGGATATGACGGATTGGGTGTCGACGGTGCTGCGTCCGGCGAGGGGAGCGAGTTGGGCATTCCGATTGAGGGGTCTTCCTTTGACGAGGTTAAAAACTCAACCTCATCAGCAACGATTTCCGTAACCGTAACCCTTACGCCGTCTTGTCTGTCGTAGGTTCTTGTCTGGAGCGAACCGCGGATGCCGACCTTTCTGCCTTTTTTGAGCCATTTAGCCACGTTCTCGGCAAGCTGACGCCAAGTGATTATCGTGAACCAATCGGTTTCGCTGTTACCGCTCGCGTCCTTAAACTGACGGCTAACCGCCAAAGTGAACTTGGTCATCGGGATTTTATTCTCGCCGACATAAATCATTTCGGGGTCGCGACCTAAGTTTCCAATCAAAACTACACTATTCATTTATCTCTCCTGAGTCCGCACTGATATGCGGACAAAGCTTCGTAAAGAAGCGGAACGTCTTAGCAGGTAATCATATTACGCACAACGGCGTCGTTGATTCCTAACTGACGGGAAATTTCGAGGGGTGCCGTGGCATCCGCCGAGAAGCGGACTTCCACATAATATCCTTCCTTTTGGTGGTTGATAGGATAAGCAAGAGCGCGGGTACCCCACACGTTATTCGTGTGGATTTCTCCGCCCAAAGACTCGATAAGAGCCGAGAATTTATCAACGGTTGCCTTTTTAATGTCATCGGACAGGGCGTTGTTGATAATGTAGAGCAAACAATACTTCTTTTTCATATTCCTTACGGTCAAGGCTTTCCCGCATTTAAGAGGAAAGCAAGGTAGCCAATCTCGCGATTAGCCTCATTGATTATACGGCAATAGGTCATTTATGCAAAATACCGTTGTTGCTTGGATTCTGCGACTCCGCAAAGAAGGACAACGCAGTTATCCGCTCCTTTAAGGCTAAAAATTGACTTTTTAGCCCGAAAGGGGTACATTCAAATAAAGAAAGTATGTTATATATAGTAGGAACACCGATAGGGAATTTGAAGGACATCACCTTGCGTGCGTTGGAGGTTTTGCGCGGAG
>JAISKW010000038.1 GCA_031260775.1 Christensenellaceae bacterium | reverse complement strand
AAACTTGCAAGGATAAAGGTTATTGCTTGCGCGTTCAAAAAGGAATCAAGTCCGGCACTTGCGCCGAGCTGTGCTATGCGGTTCATGCCGAGCAAAACGCAATAATTCAGGCGGCAAGGCTCGGGGTTTCACTTCAGGACGCCACCCTTTACTGCACTCATCAGCCGTGCGCGATTTGCGCTAAAATGATTATCAATTCGGGCATCAGACGCGTTTTTTACAGCGAGGGCTATCCCGATGATTTCTCAATCGAGCTGTTCAAGGAAAGCGGCGTTATTATCACAAAATTAGAAAAATAACCTTATGAACTACACAATTTTGGGTTTCGGCGGGCGCGGTCGCAACTATGCTATGCTTGCAAAAAGAGAGGGCGCGACACTCGAGGCGGTTATCGATATATCGCAAGACAAGCTGAAAGCGGCAAAAAACCTGTACAACCTCCCCGATGACAGGCTGTTTTTGTCGTTTGACGAGTTTTTAACTAAAAAAATCCCGAGCGGTTACATTTTTATTTGCACGCAAGACAAAGACCACGAGGAGCATGCAATTAAAGCGATGCGCGCCGGCTACGATATTTTGCTTGAAAAGCCCATTGCGCACACGCTTGAGGCTTGCGAAAACATCATAAACACCTCAAAACAAACGGGGCGCAAGGTTTTTGTTTGCTATGTTTTGCGCTATTCGGCGTATTTTAAGAAAATCAAAGAACTTTGCGAAAGCGGCGTTTTGGGCGAGCTTGTGGCAATCGAGCAAAAGGAAAATGTGGGTTATTGGCACCAAGCACACAGCTTTGTGCGCGGCGATTGGCGCAACGCGGACGAGTCTACCCCGATGATTATCGCAAAATGCTGCCACGACTTAGACATTATCAAGTGGCTTGCCGATAGCTTAGCGACAAAGGTTTACTCGAAAGGACGGCTTACGCATTTCAAAAAAGAAAACGCTCCGCAGGGCGCAACCGCGTTTTGTACGGGCGGTTGCAAGGCAAAAGATATTTGCCCATACGATGCCGAAAAGTTGTATCTTGCCCGCTGGAAAGCCATTCGCGACCCGTTCAAAAAATGGAAATGGGATTGTTGGCCGCAGTCGCGCCTTATGTCCGACGGCGTTGTGACGGAGGAAAAACTCGTTAAGGCGATTAATAAAGGGCAGTTCGGCAGGTGCGTTTACGCGTGCGATAACACCGTTGTGGACTACCAAACCGTGGATATTGAGTTCCAAAACGGAGTATATGCCTCGCTTACCATGACGGCGTTTTCGCATGACTGTTATCGCGAGTTGCGCGTTCGCGGCACTAAGGGCGAAGTCGTTGCGGATATGCTTAAAAATGAAATAATCCTAAGAGAGTTCGGTAAAAAGGAAGTGAACGTTAAAGCGGACAGCAAGGATATGCACGGCGGTGGCGATGCGTTGTTAATTAAAGGACTGTTCAGCGGCAATATGAGCGCGGACGTTTCGGACGGACTTGAAAGCCACATAATCGGCTTCAGCGCGGAAAAGAGCCGCGTTTCGGGTCTCCCCGTTATTATTAGGGATTGATATTCGGTGAAGCGGAAACGCTTTTCTCAGAAAAGCATTTCCCCTCCTCGAAGGAATTCACATTTTATAAAAGCTTTTTGAGGAATTGCCCCGTATAGCTATCGGGGCAAGCGGCAATGATTTCGGGAGAGCCACAAGCGACAATAGAGCCGCCGCCGTCACCGCCCTCGGGTCCAAGGTCGATGATGAAGTCGGCGGTTTTGATGACGTCAAGGTTGTGCTCGATAACGACAACGGTGTTGCCGTTGTCGGTGAGTCGTTGAAGCATCGTAATGAGTTTTTCGGTGTCGGCGGAATGCAAACCGGTTGTGGGCTCGTCAAGAATATAAATTGTGCTGCCGGTTGCGCGCTTGTGAAGTTCGCTTGCAAGCTTGACGCGTTGTGCCTCGCCGCCGGATAAGGTCGTTGCGGATTGCCCTAAGCGAATGTAGCCTAAACCGACGTCTTGCAAGCACTTGCACATACCGTGTATGCGCGGAATCGGCTCGAAAAACTCCACGCTTTCGTCAACGGTGAGGTTAAGGACTTCGGAAATGGACTTGCCTTTGTACTTGACGGCAAGGGTTTCCTTGTTGTAGCGCGCGCCGTTGCACACGTCGCAAGGGATAAAAACGTCGGGGAGGAAGTGCATTTCAATTTTGATGCTTCCGTCGCCCGAACACTTTTCGCACCTGCCGCCGGTGACATTAAAGGAGAAGCGCGAAGCGGTGTATCCGCGCGCTTTGGCATCCTGAGTTTGGGCGAATAGCTCCCTAATGTAGGTAAATAGCCCAATGTAGGTCGCAGGGTTACTGCGCGGTGTGCGCCCTATGGGGCTTTGGTCGATTGAAATAATCTTGTTGAAATATTCAACTCCGCGGATTTCGTCGTACTTGCCCTCGGTCACGAAGCTGTCGTTTAAGGTGTTTGTGAGGAACGGGTAAAGGACGCCGTTTATGAGCGAGGACTTGCCGCTGCCCGAAACGCCGGTTATTACGGTAAAGAGTCCTACGGGAATATTCGCAGTGATATTTTTAAGGTTGTTGTGGCGTGCGCCGATAATTTCTAAGTACCGTCCGTCGGGCACGCGGCGAGTAGCGGGGAGATTGATTTTACGCCGCCCCGAAAGGAACGCGCCGGTTATAGATTTTTCCGCATTAATAATATCTTGAACCGAGCCGCAAGCGACGAGGTAACCGCCGTTTTCGCCCGCGCCCGCGCCGATATCAACGATGTAGTCGGCGGTACGCATTGTTTCCTCGTCGTGTTCAACGACGATAACCGTGTTACCGAGGTCGCGGAGGTCTTTTAATGCGTTTAATAATTTGCCGTTGTCGCGCTGATGTAAGCCGATGCTCGGCTCGTCCAAAATGTACAAAACGCCGGTCAAGCCCGAACCGATTTGCGTGGCAAGACGAATGCGTTGGCTCTCTCCTCCCGAGAGCGAGGCTGAGGCGCGCGCGAGGGTCAAATACGATAGCCCGACATTCAAAAGGAAGCTCAAGCGCGACACGATTTCCTTCAAAATGGGTTTTGCAATGGCGATTTCACGGTCGGTTAGATTTAATGAGTTGAAGAACGCAAAGCTGTCGCGCACGGGCATTGTGCAAACCTCGTTGATGTTTTTGCCCGAAACGGTGACGGCAAGAATTTCGTCCTTTAGGCGTTGCCCCCGGCAGCGTTCGCACGGTTTTTCGGTCATATACCGTTCGATATCGGACTTTACGCCGTCGCTTTGCGTTTCGCGGTAGCGGCGGTCAAGGGTATTTATTATGCCCTCGAAGCTCGAATTGTAAGTGCCGTTGAACGAGGACGATTTGTATGCGATTGCAAGTTGCTCGGTCTGCCCCGTGCCGTACAAAACAAGGTCTTTGATTTTTTGCGGAAGTTCCTTGTAGGGCGTGTCCATCGAAAACCCATACTTTTTTGAAAGCGCGCTGATTTGCCCCGAGGCGAGCGAGGACATATCCATAATAGACCATCCGCCGACTTTAATTGCGCCCTTGGCTAAGGATAATTCCGGATGCTTTACAACCTTGTTCGGGTCGATTTCGCGCTTAACGCCCAAGCCGCCGCATTCGGGACAAGCCCCGAATGGGGCATTGAACGAGAACATTCGGGGCTCCAAATGCGGAATTGTCACTCCGCAATCGGGGCAGGCGTAGGTCGTTGAGAACTGCTCCTCTTTGCCGTCGAAGTCAATCCAAACATTGCCGGCGGTCAGTTTTAATGCCGTTTCCAAGCTGTCGGTTAAACGCGAACGGATGCCCTCTTTTATAACGAGCCTGTCGACAATAACCTCGATATTGTGCTTGTTGTTTTTCTCAATTTTGATGTCCTCGTCAAGCGTGTAAATTATGCCGTCCACGCGCACACGGACGAAACCGCTTTTTTTGAACTGCGCGAACTCTTTTTGGAACTCGCCTTTTTTGCCCCTCGCAATCGGCGCGCCGAGTATGATTTTTGTGCCCTCGGGGTGTGATAAAATTATGGTTGTGATTTCGTCGGTTGTTACGCTTTTAATTTCCTTGCCGCAAATAGGGCAGTGCGGCACGCCGATATGCGCGTAGAAAAGGCGCAGATAGTCGTAAATTTCGGTGACAGTGCCGACTGTTGAGCGCGGATTTTTGCTTGTGGTTTTTTGGTCAATCGAAACCGCCGGCGAAAGCCCTTCGATGTAGTCAACCTGCGGTTTTTCAACCTGCCCTAAGAACATACGGGCATAGGAGGACAAGCTTTCGATATAGCGGCGTTGCCCCTCGGCAAACAGCGTGTCGAACGCAAGCGAGGATTTTCCGCTGCCCGAAACGCCCGTAAAAACTATAAGTTTGTCTCGCGGAATCGTGACATCTATGTTTTTAAGGTTGTTTTCGCGCGCCCCCTTGATGTAGATATGGTCAATCATTATATAAATTTAAGCGCGCTTGCGATTAACACCTCAACGGTGTCGCCCTTTGCTTGCGAAACAGCCTTGTATGCGTCGGATTGCGAAATTCCTAACGCCTTAAGCGCGGCTACAGCATCGTTTATTATTGACGAATCGGACGGATTTGTTTCAAATACGGAGAAGCTCGAATCGTCTTCCTGCGCCTGCGTTGCAACCCGTTCCGAAAGTTCCAAAATTATGCGTTCGGCGGTCTTTTTACCCACTCCTTTTACTTTTGAAATCGTTTTGGAGTCCTTTGAAGCAATCGCCAAAACAAGCTTTGAAAGAGGCATTCCCGACAGAATGGCAAGCGCGGTTTTCGCCCCGACACCCGATACTGATATTAGAGAATTAAATAACGTCCGTTCGTCCTTGTCCGAAAAGCCGTACAAAACGGGGCGGTCGTCTTTAATGAAATATTCGCAAAAAATCTTGCATTCGGCATCTATCGCCGGGAGTTTGGAAGCCGTAAGCGCGCTTATTGCCAAAAGAAACCCGAGTCCGCCTGCTTCAACGGTCGCTTGATTTGCTTTTAATTGGGTTAATTTGCCTTTTATATAGTCGTACATTTTTAAGATATTTGAACGTTGTTGTAACTCTGCTCCGCGCAGGGTGACAAAATGTCCGCGCTCCGAAGATTATTCCAGCTCGAATGCACCGGTATAGAGGTTATAGTACCTGCCTTTTTGCTCAAGCAACTCGTTATGCGTACCTCTTTCAACAATTCTGCCTTGCTCTAAAACGACGATTGCATCGGCGTTACGGACGGTTGACAAGCGGTGCGCGATTACGAAAACCGTTCTGCCTTTCATTAGTGAGTCCATACCCTTTTCGATTAGCTTTTCGGTATGGGTATCGACCGAGCTTGTCGCCTCGTCCAAAATTAAAACGGGAGGGTTCGCAACCGCCGCACGGGCGATTGAAAGCAACTGCCTTTGACCTTGCGAAAGCTTTGCGCCGCCGCCCGTTAAAACGGTGGAGTATCCTTTGCTTAAGGTCAGTATAAAATCGTCCGCGCCGGCGAGTTTCGCCGCGGCGTAGCATTCTTCGTCCGTTGCCTCAAGCCGACCGTAGCGGATATTTTCAAGCACGGTATCGGTAAAGAGGTTCGTATCCTGCAAAACCACTCCGAGCGAGCGGCGGAGAGAATCCTTGTGTATTTTGTTGATATTTATGTTGTCGTAGCGGATTTTGCCGTCCTCGATGTCGTAAAAGCGGTTGATTAGGTTAGTAATCGTCGTCTTGCCCGCGCCGGTTGAGCCGACAAACGCGATTTTTTGTCCCGGTTTTGCAAAGAGCGAAATACCCCGCAAAACGGGTTTTTCAGGCACGTACGAAAAGTCAACGTCGAAAAAGCGCACGTCGCCGGATAACGGAGTGTAAGTCAGAGTGCCGTCACCGTGGGGGTGTTTCCACGCCCATTGCCCGGTTATGGTTTCGCTCTCGGTGAGCGAACCGTTTTCGTTATAATTCACATTGACAAGCGTTACGTAGCCGTTATCGACTTCAACCGTTTCGTCCAAAAGTTTGAAGATGCGCTCCGCTCCTGCCGATGCCATTAAAATGGCGTTCATTTGCTGCGCGACGTTGCCTAAAGGCATAGTAAACTGCCTTGCCGCCGGGAGGAACACCGCCATAATCGCGATTCCGTTTGCCGTTGCGCCGAACGTGCCGTTCATTGTGAGCAGCGCGCCGACAAGCGCGACAAGCGTATATGTAAAATACGCTAAGTTGTTTAAAACGGGCATCGTGATGTTCGCGCAGCCGTTCGCTTTGTATGATGCTTTACGGAGTTCTTCGTTTCTGACGGCGAATTCGGAGGATACAATATCCTCACGCGAAAAGACCTTTACGACTCTCGCTCCGGTGATGTATTCTTCAATAAAAGCGTTAGCGTCGCCCAAAAACCGTTGCTGCGCTACGAACTGCTTGCCCGAAAATTTGCCGAGGAGTATTACCGCCGCTATCATAACGAACAGCATTCCGAGTACGATTAACGCGAGCTGCCAGCTCAAAACGAACAGCATAATCATTGCGCCCGTTAAAGTGAATATCGCCGAAAGGTACTGAGGGATGCTTTGCGAGAGCATTTCGCGCACGGCTTCGGTATCGTTCGAGTACAAGGACATAAGCTCGCCGTGTTGGTGCTTTGCGTAGTAGTCAACCGGCAGCTTTTGCATATGAATGAACATATCGTCGCGGAGCTTGCGCATAATGCCCGGTGCGATATTTGCAAGGCATTGCGTGTAAACGAACTGCGCCATTGTCCCCGAAAAGTATATTGCAATTATCGAAATCAGCGCGGTGATGAAACGGGAAATTTCGAAAAGCCCGTCGCGAACGCCGAGGATTGCGGTAAACATTTCCTTAATCATATAGGTAGCCGCAACGCCGCTCACGGTAGAGAGCGCGACCATAATGATTACGATAATAAATTGCCCCTTAAACGACGACGAATATTTCAAAAGACGGATGAGCGATTTGAAGGTATCCTTGTTAAAGGACGCCTTTTGCATCGGAAACACGCCGTTTGACGAATCGTTATCCTTTGCGGAATTCGGCGACTTATCCGCAACAATTTCTTCCGAGTTTGCCATTACTATATTTTACTATAAACCCGAAAACAAGCATATTAATTGAATTTTTTCGGACGGGCAATAATTAAATTTCACGACTGCACTGTTCATCGGGAAATCACGCAAGATTCTTCCGTCCTAATTTTTATCGAAAACACCGTAGAACGAGGAGAGCCCTTGATTTTTAATTATATCCCGCACGGT
>JAISKW010000068.1 GCA_031260775.1 Christensenellaceae bacterium | reverse complement strand
CGGATTACCGTTTGCGGCTACGACATCCAAAAGGATAAGGAAAAAGCCGTTGCCAACGCCGGAGCGATTATCGAAACGCCCGACCTGTACCTTAACTTTTCGGCATACTTTAACCTAACGATGTTTGCAAATTTGTTGCCGATTGAGTTCCTGAAAACCGCCGAATGGTATACCGAACCCGACACATCTATCCCGGAAAAAATTAAAGACTTGGTTGCGAAACGGGTAAACGACGTTCTGCATTTGGTGGGCTTGTTCGATAGACGCGACGATTTAGTCCGCAAATATTCCTTAGGAATGAAACAACGCCTCGGCATTGCGCAAGCACTTTTGAACCGTCCGAAGCTCTTAATTTTGGACGAGCCTGCGAACGGTTTAGACCCCGAAGGCATACGTAACACTCGCGATTTGCTTAAAACGCTTGCCGAAAACGGTATGGGAATCCTTATTTCTTCGCACATTTTAAGCGAAATGCAGCTGATGTGTTCGCGCGTTTTGATTATCGATAAAGGCAAACTTGTCGCGGATAAATCGATAACGGACTTGGAAACGGGCGACGGCGCGCGGGTTGTTTTCGAAACGGACAACGACGAAAGAGCAATTGAAATTCTTGCCGAAAGCGGCATAACCGGCGCGATACTGCCGAACGGCGGCATTGCCGCAACGGGGAGCATATCCGATATTACAAAAGCCGTCATAATGGGAGGGCTTAATTTGAAGCATATCAAGCAGGAGTCCGTCGGTATCGAGGATATGTTTTTCAAAAACACCACGGGAGGTAAAGATTAATGACAACAACGAATTCGGAAAAGCGCGACGGCGCAAGAATGTTCGGAAAGCTCTTGCAGCTTGAAGTCCGTAAGATATTCCGTGCGAAATCGCTTATCGTTTTAGGCTCGCTCGCGGTTATTTTAATGGTTATAGTTGCCCTCCTTGCGACCTTTGTTAAGGGTGTTGTCAAGGATATGCTCGGAGACGGGGTCGAAAACGTTTCGAGCGAGGAAATAATCGAGTCGCTTTTCGCGCCGGTAAGCGCGGCAAACCGAGAGGAAGCGGAAGAGTACATTAAGTATTTTGAGGACGAAATAGCCTCCATTCAAGAACGAATGAAGGAGGACGGCAGCTTCCGCTATACCTATTTAAGTCAAGCCTCCGCATTACTCGGCGGCACGGCTTCAACCACATATTACTACAAATCGCAAATCGCGTTGTACAAAGATATCATAAAAAACGGTCGGTACGGCGAGGAAATTCCGGTTTTCAGCGACGCCACAGTTTTGATAATCGCAGGAATAGGCGGACTCAGCGCGGAGGGATTCATAATGATTGCGGCAAGTATCTTTATGTTTTTCATCGGAATTTACACGATTATAATTGCAAGCGGAGCGTACGCCGACGAGTTCACGCAAGGAACAATCAAAATTATGCTTATGCGCCCCGTTACCCGAAACAAGCTGACGAGCGCGAAGCTGATTTCGGTAATAGCGTTGCCTGCGGCGATATATTTCGCAATGGTGCTTGTCGCAACGATTTTCGGGTATATAGCTTATGACGGCGCGCCGGGGTTTGCGGTGACTACCGTGTTCAACGCCTCGGTCGTCGGCAAAACTACGATGTCGGGGCTAACAGCCGCATCGGTTTTTGAAAACTTTTTTGTGATTGCCGCATACGGAATTTTGGCGTTCGCCGTGGGTACACTGACTAAAAAGCGGTTTTTGGGAGTGTTAGTGCCTATTGTCGTGTATGCCCTCGGCTCGGTCTTGAATTATGCTTTAATCGGAAGCGTAACGTTTAATAACGTTGCCGCTTTTATAACCCCTTATATGACAACCGTAGGCACGGGGATGCCCGGACAATCGTTTACTCTTTCGTTCATTATGTATTTGGTTTATACGGGACTGTTGGTGTTCTTTACCTACTTTGCAATTAACAAGCGCGACGTGGCTTAGAACGTGTAGATTTCAGCCGCCTCGGGCGTGTAAGAGCCGTTTGCGTCGAATACTATAAACGGTTTTTTCATAATAAGCGGAGGTTTGCCGCCTTTGAGGCTTTCAACGATAACAGTGTCTACTGACTTGTCCGGTGTGGGCTGTACGGGGGTTATAACTTTAGGCTCTAAATTTTCGGCGCGCAAACAGCATAATAAATCGGTAAGCCGCTCGGCTTTCAAAATCACATAGAATTTACCGCCGAATTTAAGAAGTTTTGCCGCCTCCCGAACAAGCTCCGAAAGGGTGATGAAAACCTCCTTTTTGCAAATATCCGTTTCCGAAGCGGTTGTCGTATCACCGTCAAACGGAGAGTACGGAGGGTTCGAAACCACAATATCAAACGCGCCGCGTCCTAAGGTTTGCGATATGCCCTTAATATCGGCGTTGATTATCGAAACGCGCTCTTGCAAATTGTTCAAGATGACCGAACGCATTGCCGAATCGGCAAGCCGCGGTTGCAATTCGACACCGACAAACGCTTTTGCGGTTGTTTTCGCGCTCATAAGGGTCGGAATTACACCGCTGCCCGTGCCCAAATCGCACACCCTCGCGCCCTTGTAGGCCTTTGCAAAATTCGCAAGCAAAACCGCATCGGTCGTGAACGTGTAGCCGTTTTTCGACTGTATAATATACAAGCCCTTGCAGTTAAGCTCCACAAGTTCCTCGCCCGGCAATAATCCCTCTTGCGTCATTCATTATATTTTATCATATCGGCAGCGGATATGTGGTAAAATTATTTCAGTGCCAAATTCATTAACACATATTTACGGTGCGGACTGCGTGCTGACGGCTTTAGAAGCTGATACCGCAAAGGTGTGCGCGGCGCACAAAAACGTGTATTTATCCGGCTCTTATGCCACGGATATTTTTTTTGGTTTCTTCGGTTCAGGTTCCTTAAAACGCGGATTCGGGAGTTTTTGCCACCATAACCGGATTTTTGAAACGATTTCCAACACCGCGGAATATCTACGGAACCTCTACGCGAACGGCGGTAAAAACGATGCGTTGCTTGCATATTTTTACGGGTATCTTACCCACTACGGGTTAGACAGAACCGTTCATGCATGGGTATACGACTATGTTAAAAACGCCTCAAATAACAGTTCCGACAAGCATTTTTGCGGCACGTTCCATACAAGTTGCGAAACCGAAATGGATTTGTATATCGCGCTCAACTACTTGGATAACGACTCAAGAAAAGTGAATACGGCGCGTCTTGTGAGGTTCGATAAGGAAGTTAATACCGCAATCAGCGATTTTTACTTGTCGGTAAACGCCGATATATTAGGTAAAGTACTGACGCAAGGCGAAATTAAAACCGCAAGACGGATAGTTCTTCTTATGGCGCAGTGGTTTCAGCGCAAAAACGTATTCCCTCCGCTCGTTTGGCTCGTGAAATTTGCCGATAAAGGCATCGATAAAACCCACCGTCTAATAACCTTTTTGCGCCCGAAAAAATTGAATACCGAGAAAAACTACTTGAACTTCGACCGTATCAAATACCCCGTTAACCGCTC
>JAISKW010000064.1 GCA_031260775.1 Christensenellaceae bacterium | reverse complement strand
CAACAACACGGTAAAAACGGCGGGCGGCGCGCTTAGCTTAAGGGGCGCAATAGCCGTTATTAACGGCTCGGCGTACCTCGGCGATTTATATATGAATGGGATGTCGGCGGTAATTCAGGTATCGAATTCCTATCTTACGGTAGGCGGAAACGTGCTAATTAAGAAAAATGCGGGTGGAAACTCGGGCACGGCAATTTCATTTATAGACGAGGCAAGCTCCGTAGGCAAGGTGTATAGGAGTGAAACCGGAGAGAAAATTAAGGCTACGTTTCTTCCGTCATATTGTGCCATCGTTGACAATTATAACGTAGTTAATTACAAAGCATCCGTATATATTGCGGGCAATGCAAGGATAGTAGGTTTTATTGCCGGAACGCAGTTCAACGACAAGGATAATTTCTTTTATAATCAGAGTAATTCGCCGATATATTTGTTGTCGTTTACCGACAACGCGATGTTTTATGACATTGTTAAAGACCGTTCCACTTCATGGGAGGAGGAAGTAAAGGTAACGGCGTCGGCATTTGAGGGTTCAAGGACGATCGTGATAATTAAGGCCGGCGGAAACGCGCATTTAATCGCGTCGTTCGCCGTGCAAGTTTTTGATGCAACGGTTAAGGTGTTCGGGAACGCTAATATCGACAGCGGAGTGCATAAAGCATTCGCTTTTACCGAAATGGTTGCCGCCGCATCCAATAACGAACTTTTGCACGAAGGTACGAGGGTAGATTACTTCACAAATGTAACTTTTGACCTAACGGGCGGCGTTGTGCAAAGTTCGTACGCAATCAGATATGAAGACGTGACGGGCTGGGCTAACGACCCGTACAATACGGACGACCGTATTATGAATTTCGAAAGTACGGTTCTGAATAATACCTATTTGTACGGAACGGCATTCGACCAATACTATGTTCCGTCCGGTTTATCGAGCGATTTCAAAGCCATGTACGCAACGCTGAAGGGCGGCACAATCAATTCGGCGGCGCGCACTTTTACTTATAATCAGAACGGCGGTCAGCTTTTGAACAACGCTTTGTTTACGATAGGCGATTATTTAACCAATAGTAACAGTAGAAGCGATTCGACTACGCTTGCAATGGGTGATTACGAGGCGTGGATTGGAAAAGAAGGCAGCCCAACGCAAGCGGACGAAAAGCAATTCAGGGCTATCGGCGGCAATTATAAGTCTGATTTTGCTTATGACGAGTTCGGTCTTGAGCGTACTATTTATGAAGATCAGGGCGGTATTCAGGTCAAAGTCGGTACCGAGCGTTATTACCGAGTCGAGACGAGAGAAAAAATCCTTGTAAAGAATAATGTCGGCTCGGTCAGTGTTTTCGGAGCGGGAAGTAATAACCTGTACACTTGGAGTGATTGGGAAATGGTGGATGTTGTTTATTATCGTAATATAGATAAGCCGTCCGTTGAATACGGTGCAGAAATAGGTGTTCAGTGGGTCCTTGCGCTGTATAGTGATGATATGGCACCGAAGGAATTTATGAGTGCGCTTTCGGTATATTCGAACGAAATAATCCATTATTATCTTGTCGACGAGCTGTACGATAGGTTGTTAGGCAGTTTATTCGGAACGTGGAAACCTAAGCTATTGGAGAGAACCGCCATTGTTAGCGTCGAAAATGCACGCATAACCATGCTGAACGGGCTTATTAAGAGCGAATCTAACAGAACAATAAACGTTTCGGCAAACCAAGCGGAAATACAAATTTTGGGCGGGCGCGTAGAGCAGGGTATGCTTCGTAAAAGTATGTACAGCAATTTTTACGATAATGATTATTATCCCAATTATAGCTTTCCCGAGGACTCGTCTGCATCGGCAATCAGACTTTTCGAAAAAGAAACCGCGATAACCGACGGATACTATCGGGGATATATTATCGTCTCGGGCTTAGCTTCGGTACAGGGAATAATTCATTCAACCCAAAATCGTACAAACATTAAGCTTGACGGCGCATCGTTTACGCGCGGCGGCATAGTGACAAGCGCGCAACATTATAACAACCCTTATTTCACATGGAACTTTGTAACGGAGATTTACACTGACAGCCGTATAGATATTTGCGGATATGCAACGCTGATAAGACCTAATTATTCAAGTTTTGAAGTAAATCCAATCAAAGCGGGTTCAACCGGCGATTATGACAATATTTCCTCGGGTGAGTACTTTTTGAGCGACAATAACTATGTGACCAACTCATCCTCAGCGGACATTTACATTTACGGGAATGCCGAGATTGTAGGCACAGTTGCTATACATAGGGCACCCAAAACGATATATTTGTACGAAAATGCAAAGATTGTATTACCCTACGATATTTCACGTGCAATTATGGCGAAAGACGCCGAGTGCAGCTTCGAAATGAGAGGTAACGCCGTCATTACCGACTACCGTGCACAATATTATGACGAAGAATTCGACACGGCAAGTATACTCTATACCGACGAAACGGGCACTTATTACAGGAATTATACTTATGTTAACTATGCCTCCGGAGATATGTACAATTGGCGTGAATACATTAAATTTGACGGCATTACCCCTAATACCTATGGTATTATTTTAACGCGGGATATTTCAAAATACGATTATGGATACGAGCAAAACTTTGTTAGCAGCGATAAGTCTGAATATACCACGGTTATAGTTTCTGAAAACCAAGACGATTACTTTACTTACACGCACTACCGTGCCCCCGGATTCAGTCCGCTGAATGTTTATATATGGGAAGGCAATATTAGTAATGTCAGGCGAGCAAACGAAAGCGATGCGCACAGTTTCACAGTAGACTCGGCGTTTTTCTCAACCGCTGCGGACGACTATTTAATTGACGGTGAGGAAATAGTACTTTCAATCTGTAGCAACGGTGACATAGCTTTAGACCCCGAAAACCGCAGCGACATTACTCAAGTCGGCGTATTTTACATTAAGGATGATAATATGGCGGGCGACATTGCGGCAGACGGATACGAGTTCGCTTATAGGGAAGTGCCGGTAATATTGACATTCGATAAGTATGGAACGCTGAAAAAGGTTGTTTTAACCAACGCCATGGCAAAGGGTTTTGCTATTGAAGCCTTCGACGGCGTTGAAATTTATCAGCCGTTATCTTCGGACTCGGAAGGAAGAACATGGTTCACACGAGTGTTCTATGATACTAGTTCCAGCAATTTTTACGACATTGTTAATAGATACCGTTATGAATTTGATTTGAGGCCCGCCGCAATTGATACGGAAATTGCTAAATTACCAAACGGTGAATATGATACGGAGCAAACTTATAACAACGGCTTGTTACAACGGCTTTGGCAATTTATCCAATTAAGAGAGGAAAAGCTTAACCCTATCAATATTTTCGAAAATGCGCAGGCGGCGAAGGAAGAAGACTATGAGTTGATTAGGTCCGATACCGATGCTCCTACAATTAGTCGCTCCCGATGGGGTAGCGCGATTGTCGACACCGTTAGGTTTACAATTAAAGATAACGCCTTAATCCGTGCAAACCGCAGTGTGCTTGTCAATGCAATTGCACAAGCGAACCTCTACGGCGGTACACTCGACCCTATTTGGGGACTTAAGGCAATAGAGACGGACGGCGTTCTGAACCTTGAAAAAACCGACGTTAAGGGTAAGGTTATTGACATTTACACACCTAACGAGCTGTTTATCGACGCGAAAAAAATACTCGAAACCTTCGATTACGACGATTTGAACGGCAACGGCATATTCGATGCGGACGACCCCGCCGAACTTGCTACCAAACGCGACAGGATTTATAACATTCAGTTTTCAGGCACGGACGTTTTGCCGGTTGATTCGGCGCAAACCTCGATAGGAAGAAACATTCCCGGCACTGCGGTCAAGAGGCTTCTTATTGTAAACGTTGAAAGCGACGGTGTGGAAAGAACTTATTTTGACGGAATATATTACGGTGGAATCGGCTACTCTTTTCAGCAACACGGAAGCAGTAGCTCCAAAACGATTGAGGGCGTCTTATACTATTATCCGTATGACCCTGCACAAAATAATAATTATAGTTTAGGACATACGCAGCTCATTGATGAATCGAAGAATGTCTATTTTTATTCTACCATATATTTCACATCAAACTATGAATTAATACAAACAGATTATAGTAATGAAAAGATAATGGAAAAGCCTGCTATCATTCCGTCAACGAGGTATATTTTTGTTGACCACGGCGGCAGCGCGCACACATTATGGGTGCATTTACTGCACGGCGCAGAGATTGACGACCCCGAAACTCCGGAGGTCGGCGACACGAAAATCGCGCCCGACGGCACATCAACTTGGCTGTCGCACGGTTGGACTTACGGCTTTAACGCCGAGTACACGACCGATAGGTTCGTAACAGGCGATACTATTACCATTAACCGCGAAACGCAAAAGAGCGAAATTTATTGGTACGGCGGTTTCAGCTTGACTCCGAACTCCATTTCAACAAGCAGTAACAAGTTCTTAATGCCCTTCTCCGATGTTAAAATTAAAATTTCGTGGGTTTCGGCGGACGACCTTGTCGTAACCGAAGAGGGTAGGTATTCTGCGGTTGATACGCCTCTGCAGCCCGACTCGTTCGTAACTATTAACCCTAACGACAAGAGCAATATTGGGCAGGCGTTCGATTATTGGAGCGTTGAGCAGGTTCTTGTTTTGG
The DNA here is from genome assembly GCA_031260775.1 of Christensenellaceae bacterium. Lineage (GTDB taxonomy): Bacteria > Bacillota > Clostridia > Christensenellales > DTU072 > JAISKW01. Next base: position 3,006 of record JAISKW010000064.1, on the reverse strand, counting down.
ATAACGCGGTTCACCCGAGTTTTGTTTGGACGCGTGCGGACGGTTTCAAAACGGTTTCGGTTAAGAATGACGATACCGGCGAAATTACGCAGCGCGAAATGACTGTCGAGGAAAAAGCTCTTGTTCAAGGCTATATCAACTCCTTAAAAGCAGGCATCGAAACCGGCGTTAACTACGGGGGCGTTGCGGGTCAACGATACTTCCAATTACCCGGTCGTTTGCCCGACGATGAAAGAGAAGACCCGTCTGCGGAACTTGTAATCGTAAGAACCAAAGCGCACTTTAAGTTTGTGCCGTTGTCGGTGTATCTTGCCGATGAGAATACGGGTTTTTATCCGCACGAATTTAACTATGCAAACTACACGGGCGTGAGCGATGCGGATATTAACCGTACATTTATGCTTTTACCGGGCACCGGAGGACTCGTTTACAACCAGCTAATCGAAATGAGCGGTATCAACTTGAGGCACTCCGCGGGGCTTGATTTGGACTACTTCAATGTATACTACTCAAACGGCGGCTCGAAGGACGCGTTGTTCAAAACCGTTAAGGTCAACAACCCCGTGTACGATGCGGACGGTAACAATACCTCAACTTATCAGTTTAATATGCCCGCACAAAGCGTGTATATCGAGGCGGTTTATAAACAGCATGCGTTCACAACAAAGTATGTGTTCGGAGGGGTAATTAACGGCGATACCGCGTTTGAAAATGCGGTTACGGCGCAAGGCATAAGCAGGTTTTTCCCGACCGAAACGGGAGTGTTAAACGCCGAAAAATCGGTTGTGTTGACGACCGCGCCTTATTCGCAGTATCTGCGGGTAAGCGATATTTCGGTTACAAATACGACACCTACGGCAACCCAACTGACGCAAAAACTATCAAATACTTCGTACAAAACAGGTATGAGCGACAGCGTAATTACGGTCACGCTTGAAAAACTCCCCTTCACAATAGGCGCGCTCGAGGCGGTTAAGGTTTACTCAAAAGCCGACAGCGGCGAAACTCCCGTTTCGAGGCTGACGATTGACGAACTATACAGACGGAACACCGGCGATTCGTTAGAAAAAGGCACTTGGCTCTTAATTTCATATTACGAGGGCAGTATTCAAACCTACGCGAACGGCGATACCGAAACCGGAGTCGGCAGCGGCAGGATTTTGAAGGGCTTTGAAATTACCGATGCAAGCGGCAATGTTATCGAAACCCTGCTTTTGGAGGACAGTTCCGCATCCGCCCCCGACGAATGGCGTTCGGATGTCGGCGAGGGCGACCCCTCGGGCGCGATTCGTTTTGCAATGTACGAAATGCCCGCCATAAACCATATAAACATTAAGCCCGTTTATGAGCTTAAGTCATTTATGTTTACGGTAAAGGAGGTCTACCCCGCAGACAGCGCAAACGCCGCCCCCTCAACGTCGCGCACTTATAAGTACCGTGATAATGTCACATTTACAACGCCTAACCGCGAAAGTATCGGCTTGCAATTTACTTCGTATACGGGCGACAGGACGGATAATTCTGCGTTCCTTATGCCTGCCGCATACACGGAGGTTGTAATTAATTACGCTTGGATTGACCGTACGGCAGTTACGCAAACGGCGTTCCGTCCGACAAGTTTCCCGAGTTTAATCGACGGCGGCAGCATTTATCACTACGGACAAACGGTAAATTTATTCACCAAGGAATACCTGAACGGAACGGTACATTACGCAGATTTGTTCCCCGCAAACGACGGTTTGGGATACGAGGTTGTCGGTTTTGAGGTTCGTCGCACGGATACGAATGCGTTAATACAGACCGTTACAGACGGCTCGTTCGTTATGCCTAACTTAGATGTAACGGTTTCACCCGTATTCGATAAGCATTGGTACGATGTGACGTTCGCAGACAAAAACGGTTTATTCATTGGCGCGCCGAGCGGCAGATACGCCGACGGGTCACGCAGGGTTGCGGGTTCGACAATTGCAATTTCTCCCGACGTTTCGCAGTACACGGTCGGTTATGAGGTGAAATCGTGGAACGTTGAGTATTACGGATATGTCACAAGACAAGTACCGAACCCGTCGTTCGACGAGCTTTCGGCGGAGCATCCGACAGACAATCCGCGGTATTTAACCGAAGAGGAGTACGGACTTGTAAACACAAGTACGGTTAATTTTGCAAACGGTAGCTTTATTATGAGCGCGTACGACGTTAAATTCTACCCCGTTTACGGACAAATCAACTACACATTTACCTTATCCGGCTCGCATTCGTTTGCAAACCGCGCAGAGGTTACGGTAAACGGGCAGGAGAAATTCGCGGTTAACGGAGTGATTAGCGGCGTGCATTACAACGATGTGATTTCGGTTACGATTTACGACAGCGAGTTCAAACGCTTTGTGCTTATGCAGGGCAGCGAAACGATTGCCGAGATTCCCTATGAGGTAGTCGTAGAAGGCATTACTTACGATGCAACCTATTCGTTCAATATGAATGCGGCAAATATGACTTTGCGCGGAATTTTTGACGAAAGTCCGATAAACATTATGTATTATCTTGCCCTCCCCGACGAGGATGAGGCAACCGCCGCAACGCTTGTTCAAAACATTTTGAACCCGTTTATTATCACAACCGACACGCTTTCGCAGCCGCTCCTTATCCGCAGCCCGTCAAGGGTTGGGTACGATTTCGCAGGTTGGACTGAAACGTCGGGGCAAATCGAAGTTAACGGCGATAATGAAATGTGGCTAACCTATATTGCGGGTAAAAAATCCTATGCGTTTGTTGCGCATTGGACGCCTATTCATTACTCGATAACCGTTAGCGGCGTCACAATGACGGACGGCGCGTACGCAATCGAGGGCGGCACTTATATGCCTCCTGCATACTATACGGTTAACGACGGAACAATTGTAATTCCTTATCCCCACCGCGAGGGCTATACTCTATCGAACATTACGGCGAACTTGCCCGCGACTGTAAACGCGGCAAGCCGTTCGGTAATCATCGAACCGGGCGTGT
>JAISKW010000031.1 GCA_031260775.1 Christensenellaceae bacterium | reverse complement strand
TGCAGGGTATCTTGAGGGTACCATAATCGGTTGCTATACCTCCGAGGCGATTGAGGCTGCAAATTATGCGGGCGGCATTGTAGGTTACGGCGCGGAAAACTCCATAATTATGATAAATTACGCCGATTCATCGTTCTTTGTTAACGAAAACGTTATTTATATCGGCGGAATTGCAGGCGATATCGCAGGCTTTAACGCCGCGAATATGAATTTCGGAATCCGAGTTGCTTTCAACTATTTTATCGGCGAAACGATTAACGGAATACGCGGAACGCTAACGTTAGAGGGCTCGCAGAATCAGGAATCCGCGCTCAATCCGGCAAAACGCATTACGCCTTCGGAATTGAAAATGTTGCCTAAGAACCTCGGAGTGCAGTTCCAACAACGTGTTTCTTCGGAATATCCGGCAGCAAACGGATTTATCGGCTATACGGGCAGTGCAAAGTATATCAACTTGTTCGATACGTCGCTGACATCCGACTATCAGATTGCGTTTATTAAAGAACAAACCGTAATCGCATTTATGGTGTGGAACGGCAAGGGCGACGTTGATAATTTAGATTCGTACGAGCTAATGACCATCCAGCACGATAACGGCATTTATCCCGGCTCTAAGCAGATTTTACCGATACTCTACACTAAGGAATATGAAGACTATTTGACCAAGGACGAGGCCGAAAGAGACGTTGCCGAATGGAGCGAGACAGGGATAATCGTCGGTGAAAAGGCGTCATACTTTGTAAAATGGGTATTCGAACCGACGGACATAAAGTCAGGCGAGGACAACAAGTTTTATGCGCAGTATACGCAAATCATAACCTCCGTACGCTGCGACGTTTATGCGGGCGAATGGAGCGCGTTTACGCGCGGAGCAAAGGTTTCGACAATAATAATCGAAGGGCAGTTCCCGCAAGGATTAGTCGCCGAGGCGCGGCTTTTGGACGCGAAATACGATAGTAAAAAGGTGTTGACGTCGGGTAATATCAGTATTCGCTTTTCCGACGGCGAAGCGCACCCGGGCGTAACGGTTAAATATAAGGAGTTAGGCAAAGGCTTTGCGCCTGAAAACTATACGGTTACAATAGGCACCAAGACGGTTGAAACCTCAACGAGCGGCGAGTATATTAAATTCCGGATGTCCGGACTTGCGTTTAAGGTTGAAAAGAATAAGTATGTTTTCCCCGGCTGGGCAATCGCGCTGATTGTCGTAGGTTCCGTGCTTGTTGCAGGTTGCGTAACCTTCGTCGTTCTTAAGGTTCTGAAAAAGAAAAAGGGTAATGCGGAAAAGACTCCGTCGGAGTCTGTTCCGTTTTATATCGCGGCAACCGAGACAGCCGCCGCCGATGCTTCGGAAACCGTTGCGGTCGAAGAAACGGCTACAGAAGCCGCCGCTGAGGAAGCTATCGCAGAGGAAGTTGCCGAAGAAACGGCTACAGAAGCCGCCTCCGAGGAAGTTATCGCAGAGGAAGTTGCCGAAGAAACGACAGTTGAGGAAATCACCGAAACCGCTGTGACGGAAGAGGCAAGCGAAGAAGTCGTTTCCGACGACAATAACGAAACACCTCCCACGGTTGAATAATAATATTGAATTGAAACAAACAAACAAGGCGGGATTGTATATACATATCCCGTTTTGTATTAAAAAATGCTCGTACTGCGACTTTTTTTCGCGCGGGTACGATAGCGCAACCGCCGAAAAATATGTAGAGCGTCTGATAACGGAAATAGCCGGATTGCCCGAAACCGAATTCGATACGGTATTTATCGGTGGCGGTACACCGTCGATATTACCGAAATATTTGCTTGAACGGTTGTGCCGTGCAGTTACGGCGCGCGTGCCGAATCCCGTTGAATTCACAATCGAGTGTAACCCCGCAACCGATTTGGATTTTCCTTTTATTGAGTCCTTGGGTATTAACAGGATAAGCCTCGGCGTGCAAAGTCTTAACGACAACGTTCTAAAAGTAATCGGTCGCCGGCACGACTCAAAAACCGCGTTAGGCGCGCTTAGAGCGGCGAACTTAGTGTTTGATAATGTCAGTGCCGATTTGATTTTAGGGCTACCGAAACAGACGATACGGGATGTTGAAAACGATATTAGTTTGATTAAGGATTTTGTAACGCACTTTTCGTGCTACCTATTGAAAATTGAAGAGTCCACACCCATTAGCAAAACGTTTGCGACGGATGACGATATTCAAGCGGACTTCTATGATGCCGCATTAAGGCATTTAGAGGGAAACGGTTTCGGAAGATATGAAATAAGCAATTTTGCTAAGCCGGGGTTTGAAAGTAAGCATAATCTGAAATATTGGCTCGGCGCGCCGTATATCGGAGTAGGTGCGGCGGCGCATAGCTTTTATAACGGAATCCGTTTTGAAAACTCCCGTGCAATCGAGTATGAAAGAATTAACGAAACGAGGATTGAGGACAGAGAATTCGAGGAAATTATGCTGCGTCTGCGTCTGAAATGCGGCATCGACATTGCCGCGTTTAACGCAAAATACAATGTTGATTTTAAGGAAAAGTACAAAAAACAGTTGCAATACTTAAACGGACTTTTGGACGTTTCAAAAACAAATGCGGCAATCAAACACGATTCGTTTCTTTTGCAAAGCGCAATCGCACGCGAATTTCTTTTGCTGTAAGGATTGAACCCTGCCCAATGCGCGCAGGGCACAGAGTAACACGCCTATTGTCCGCGCCCTATTTTATGAATTTATTTATCAATTTGAACAGGAACGGGTTAACTTTTTTTCTATCGCGACTGTTTGAGTCCTCTGCAACGCTGCGGACGGCTTGCGCCGTAAGTTTAGGTATGATTGCGGCGATTACGGGGTACGAAATTTTAACCCCTCCGCTTGCAAGAACAAAGATACAGTCGCCGTCAAAAGGCGAATGTGCGGGCGAAATCGCCGTTGCATAACCGTCATTCGCTATGTCCGCAAGCTCGTTGCACTGTTCTTTGGTTAAATCCGCATTGGTGATTATGCACGAAATCGTGGTGTTTGCCCCGGCGTGCAAATTAATTTCTTCGGCGTTTACGGCGGACGGCGCGGGTTTATCGGTCGTATTATACGAACCCTCCGTCAGGATTTTGGTGCAGTCGATATAGTTTCCGTCGGAATCCTTGCCTCCGTGTATTATTTTTCCGTTTCCGCCTATAATGTCGCCTACGGCGTTTACGACGCAGAGAACGGCAATTTCAAGCCCGTTAAGCGAAAGGGTGGCGACGCCCAAGCCGCTTTTCGCCCGCGATGCCGCGCCTAAGACCTTGGAAATTGTCGCGCCCGTGCCTCCGCCGATACTGCCTTTTTCAAAGTTATCGGTTAAGGCGTTTGCGGCGGCTTCGTAGCCTTCCGCCTCGCCGGGGTATGCAAAGTTTTTGTAATCTAAGTCAAAAACCGACGCACCGCAGACAATAGGTACACAAAAAGCCCCGACCGTATAGCCGAGGTTATTCTCGTGAAGGTATTTTGTAACACCGCCTGCCGATGAAAGACCGAATGCCGAACCGCCCGAGAGCGTTACGGCGTTGACTTTTTGCACGGTTTACCGCTTCGTAAAAGGTCGGTTTCGCGGGTTGCAGGCGACAAACCTCTAACGGAAACGCCTCCGACCGCACCTTTTTCGGCGATAATTACCGTA
>JAISKW010000018.1 GCA_031260775.1 Christensenellaceae bacterium | reverse complement strand
ATATTGCTATCTGCGGATTTTGAGTCCGCCGCGTCTGCCAATTCCACCATTCCGGCTTCTGTTTTCTCTCCCTATCAAACTCTCCAAACAAGCAAATTTATTATAATACATCACCGCGAAAACAAGAAAATTCCGTTTCCGCTTTTTTTCTATTTGTTCACAGTGATGATTTCCGCGCCGCCTTCGGTCACGATTACCGTGTTTTCGTAGTGCGCGCTCAGCTTTCCGTCGGCGGTTACGACTGTCCAATTATTACCAAGCGTTTTCGCTTCGTACACGCCGGCATTTAGCATCGGCTCGAACGCAAGCGTCATTCCCGATTGCATTTTCCCTTTCGTTCTGCGGCTGTAATAATTCAATATTTGCGGGTCTTCGTGCACCTCTCTGCCTATTCCGTGTCCGCACAGGCACCTAACCACCGAAAACCCTTGCTTTTGCGCGAACTCCTGCACTGCTATTCCCCAATCGCTGAAAAACGCGCCGTGCTTTACTGCCTTAAGCCCTTCAAAAAAACTCCCTTCCGCACACTCGGCAATTCGCTTTGCCGATAGACTTACATTCCCTACCTGCACCGTCCGCGCCGCGTCGGTATGAAAACCGCCCATTCCGACCCCTGCATCAAGCTTTACAAGGTCGCCGTCTTTAATTATTTTTGAGGCGTTCGGGATACCGTGTACGATTTCTTCGTTTACCGAAATGCAAATATGCCCCGGAAAGCCTCCGTACTTATAAAACGAACAAACGCCGTTTTGCTTTGCGATATACTCGTATGCAAGCGTATCGAGATACTTTGTCGAAACTCCCGCTTTCGTTTTTTCGCTCAGCATATCCAAAACGTCGGCAAGAACCTTGCCCGCTTTACGCATAATATTCAGTTCCGCTTCGTTTTTTATCGTTATCATAATTACAAAATATGCGTGTAAATATTCTTTACCGTGATGCCTCTGCCGAACAGACTGCGCCCTTTTTGCTCCTTTTCCATAATCGGAATTAAATCGGTATCCTTGATAAGCAGCGGTTTATCGGCGGTTTCCTCGCCCAATACCACACGGGCTTCGGCTTCTTTTTGTATAAACACCGCGGACAGCCTGACCCCGGGGGTTAACTCGATAATCTTGTTTCCCTTGCGGTCGCGGTTACCCGAAATGAACTCGCGCAAATGCAACCTTTTTCCGTAGCCGTCGGAGGCGGCAAGCACAAGCATTTCTACCGGCGCGGAGGTATCGTCGCAAAGAACGCCGCCGGCGAAAATCACGGTCTGTCCGTCGTTTAGGTTAACACCGTTCACGCCGCTGCTGCCCTTGCCCTGCACGGGCACGGTTTCGGGCTTAATCGCAAGCGCGTTTCCGTCGGAGGTCACTGCAAAAATACTGTTTTCCGCATCCAAAGTAAACGCCGAAACCACCTCGTCGCCCTCGCCTAATCCGATTAATCCGTAAACCTCGTTATTGCTTTGCAGCTTGTTTTGCGCAACCGCTACGAGTTTACCGAGCTTCGTCGTAAAATATACCGGAGTTTCGGAATCGGTCAGCTTAATAAGCGCGATTGCTTTTTCGCTCGCCGACGCCTTTATAAACAATTTATGCAACGCTTTTCCGATTTCGGAGTACTTCGAAGGCGCGATATTGTTTGAATTCAAAGTATAGCCCTTGCCGCTCGAGCCGACGGCAATGATATTATCCGTACCGGTTTGCTCAGCTCTTGCAGTAATCAGCGCGCTTGCCGAGAGCATTTCAACGGTCGCGCCCAAACGGTTTACGTTTTCCTTTGTGGTAATGAACTTAACGGCGTTTTGGTTATCGATTACGAAAAAACCCGTACGCTGCGTTACGACTTCGGGCGTTTCGTCTTTGGCTTTCGGCAACTGCGCTATGTCTAAGCTATCGACAATCACCGTGCGGCGCGGGTCGGCATAAGAGTCCTTGAGCTTTTTAAGCTCGTTTTTCATGACCGAATCCAACAACTTGTCACTGCCGAGGATTTTTTGGAGTTCCGCAACAAGCTTATCGATTTCGGCGCACTTAACTTGGAACTTCAAAACATCGTCCTTGTGGAGTTGATTTACCGTTAACGCCAAAGCCGCCTCGGCTTGCAAATCGGACAAACCCCACCGCGCACGGATGACGGGCTTCGATTCGCTCTTGTTTTTATGCGACCTTACGATTTGCAAAAATTCGTCCAAATCGATGAGGATTGTAATGTATCCTTGATAGATATGTTGGTCGGCTTTTGCCTTGTTCAAATCGCGCTCGGTACGGCGTTTGATGATTCCGCGCCTAAACGTTAAGAACGCTTTCAGCAATTCGTGAAGTTTGACAATCTTGAGTCTGTGGTCCTTAACCACATAGAATTGATACCCGTTCCTGATTTGAAGTCCGTATTGTTGCGATGAAAGAAGTTCGTTTTCAACGGCAATTTCGTCCGCGCCTTTCTTCAAAGCGATTACGACGCGGATGCCGTTACGGTCGCTTTCGTCGGTGATTGAATCAACACTCAAAATAGGGTTCGCCTTAGGGATAACGAGTTTTTTGTTCTTATCGGGCTTTTTGCTTTCCTCGAATTTTTCTGCTTCACGCTTGATTTTTTCGGCGATTTCCATTTGGATTTCCGCCTTGTTACTGCCGTAGGGGAACTCGTTAATGATAAACCTATGGATGCCGTCGCGGCCTAATTCAAGGGTGTATTTCGCACGGTTTTTCAGCGAGCCTTTGCCCGTTGAGTAAAGGTTAAAAATAGCGTCGCCGCCCTCGCAGTAACCGCCGGTGGGGAAGTCGGGACCTTTAATGACCTTCAAAATATCCTCAAGCTTTGCGTCGGGCTTATCAATTAGGAGTATGCACGCATCTACAACCTCGCCTAAGTTGTGCGGAGGTATGGACGATGCCGCCGCTACTCCGATACCCGTTGTGATTCCGTTTACGATTAAGTTCGGGAAGCGTGCGGGGAGCAGTTCGGGCTCTTCCAAAGTGTCGTCAAAGTTCCGTTTGTAAGGAACGATGCCTTTTTCGTATTCCTGAAAGAACTCCATGGCGACGGGTGCGAGGCGCATTTCGGTGTAACGCATAGCAGCCGCGCCGTCGCCGTCTTGCGAGCCGAAGTTGCCGTGACCGTCGATGAAAGGCGCGCGCATTTTCCAATCCTGCGCCATATTAACGGCGGCTTGGTAAACGGATTGGTCGCCGTGAGGGTGGGATTTACCGAGAACCTCACCGACAACACGGGCGGATTTTTTGTGCGGCGAGCTTGGGCGCATACCGAGCTCGTGCATAACGTAAAGAATACGCCGTTGTACGGGCTTTAAGCCGTCCTCGATGCGGGGGATTCCGCGCTCCGTATTAGTGTATGCCGCATAAGCGAGCATATAATCGGGCACGACAGCCGCCACCGACTGCTCTTCAATCTTTTCTATAAAATCGGGTTGCTGTTCGTCCTTTTTGTCTTTCTTAGCCATGTATAATCAAATCGGGAGTGGATAATCGCGTTGTAATTCTGCGCGAAGTCGCAGAATCCATACATTGTAATGATTGGACCCTGCGACTCCGCGCAGGGTGACAAAATAACACGCAGATTGCCCACACCTTTCAAATCGCAATAATATTATACCGCATAATTTATCTTTAAGCATTTTTAACTTATCATATTGGTGTGATTGTTACGGGACTTAACGGAATATTAGAAACCTTTGAATCGGGGAAAACCGTCGAAAAGGTATATGTGCAAAAGGGATTGTTCTCGCCGCGCCTCAATAAAGTAATAAGCGAGGCTAAATCGCACGGCGTAATCGTTAACTTTGTCGACGCGCGCGAGCTTGCCCGTCTTGCCGAATCGGACAAGCATCAGGGCGTTGTAGCCTTGACCGGTGACTTCGATTATTGCGAAATCGAGGATATTTTGGTGCGGAAGGAGGGCAAGCCGCTTTTGCTTGTCCTTTGCGACGGAATCGAAGACCCGCACAACCTCGGCGCGATAATAAGAAGCGCGGAGTGCTTCGGCGCGGACGGAATAATAATCCCCAAGCGGCGCAGCGTTACGGTAAACGAAACCGTTCTGAAAGCGAGCAGCGGCGCGGCGGCGCATATCAAAATCGCCAAAACGGACAACCTAAAC
>JAISKW010000131.1 GCA_031260775.1 Christensenellaceae bacterium | reverse complement strand
AAACGCCGAATGCAGGACGAGTATCCTAAACAATAAGCTTTTGAATTCTATTGATTATATTATACGGGATTTTGTCATTGCGAAGGAAAATGCAGAGGTCGTAAATTGCACGGATTTTGCAAAGCTCCGATATGTCTTTAACGAATTCCTCAAAGGTTCTGACCTTGAAACGACCTAAACCTAATTTTTCGGCAACGGCCTCCAAAACGCACAAGAATGCGTCGTACACACCGAAACACGGTTTGAACGTCGTGCTGATTAAATTTGCGTAATCGGACATTTGGGCTTCCTTAGCAAAGCCTTCTTCCTCCCAAAACGCGACGGGGAAGTTATCGATTGCGTATTGCGCGAACTCCGAATCGCTTAATTTTGAAACGTAATATTTAACGCCCGAAAGGTCGTCTATATACCTTAGCGCGTCAAAATATCCCATTGTCATATTGTGGTGAATGTTTTCCTTTGTGAATGTGAACACGCGTCCCAAAAATTCGCTCGGGTTAATATAGTCCACACGGACATTGTCGTGTGCCACGGTTTTATGCGGCATTCGCGAGCCGGTACGGATTGCGATAATACGATCGTATCCTTTGCGCGCAAGCATATTGAGCGGTAAATTGTTGTACAAGCCGCCGTCCAAATATTTTCTGCCGTCCGACAGATTTTTGCGCTTAAACGCCGGGAAATACGCCGAGGCTAAAATATAATCTAAAAGCTGCCCTTCGGGAATTTCCTCCTTAAACAATTCGATTGGCTTGAATTTCTCCGATAGGGTTCGGGTTTTATCGGTGACTAATATGGTAACAATACCGAAATCCGTTTTAGAATTGCGTATTTTAGTTTCATCTAAATGCGCAAAAAGGTAATCTTGCGCTTTGTCTATGGGTATTCCGCCGTTTTTAATAAATTGCCAAATTAGCCCCGCGCCGTATTTAATATCGTTTTTATCCCATACTCCGTTAAAGAGGTTCGAAGCCTTTGTGCCGTCAATATCTATGAGGTCGGTTACGGTTATGTCTTTCCATTTTTCGCGAAGTTCGATGAAATCGCCTTGCGCGAGCGCGCCGCCGATAACCGCGCCGATGCTTGTGCCGGTTACGCCGTCAAAAACGAAGCCCCTGTCTAAGAGAGCCGATATTGCTCCGATATGGAACGCGCCTTTTGCGCCGCCGCCTTCTAAGCAAAGTCCGAGCATATCTACTTATTCGACAAAACGCGGACGGTGTCGCGCGCGATAACGAGTTCCTCGTTGGTCGGAATTACCATAACTTTAACCTTCGAATTTGCGCCCGAAATATCGGCGAACTCGCCGTGCGTCGCTTTGTTTTGCGAATCGTTAATTTCTATGCCGAGGCACGATAGCCCCGCCGCGATTTTTTCGCGCGCGAAGTCGGCGTTTTCGCCGATGCCTCCGGTGAAAACGAGCATATCCAAGCCGCCTAAAGCGACGTAATATTCGCCGATATATTTTTGAACGCGGTAGGCGAACATATCAACGGCAAGCATTGCAATTTCGTCGCCGCTCTTTGCTTTTCCCGTGACCTCGCGGAAGTCTGATGAGCCGGTTAAGCCTAAAAAGCCGGATTTTTTGTTGAGGTAAACATCGACAAACGACTTGATATTGTACTGTTGTTTGTCTTCCTTGTTAGATAGAAACGCGACGACTGCAGGGTCGATATCTCCGCTTCTTGTGCCCATAATCAAGCCCTCAAGCGGTGTTAAACCCATTGAGGTATCTATGACCTTGCCGTCCTTAACGGCCGCCATAGATGAGCCGTTGCCGAGATGACATGTGATAACCCGCGAGCCGGGTTTATTCTTCAAGAGGCGCAACGCCTCGCCCGTTACGTACTTATGCGAGGTTCCGTGGAAGCCGTAGCGGCGCACACGGTGATTCTTATAATCCTCATAGGGAATCGCGTACATATACGCCTTTGCCGGCATTGTCGCGTGGAATGCGGTATCGAATACGGCAACGTTCGGGATATTCGGCAACAACGCTTGCACGCTTTTAATGCACGCAAGGTTTGCGGGTTGATGAAGGGGCCCCATAACCTCGTTGGTTTTGCAAATTGCAAAGGATTCGGGAGTGATAAGAATGCTGTCCTTAAAGTCCTCCGCGCCGTGCAGAACGCGGTGTCCTGCGGCGTCAATTTCGGAAACGGACTTCAAAAAGCCGCCTTTTGTGTCGGTAATCGCCTCGATAACGAGCTGAAACGCTTCGGTATGGTCTTTTACTTCACGGTTAATGATGTATTTTGAGCCGTTGACTTTTTGTTCTAAGTTAGAACCTGCAATGCCTATTCTTTCAACAATACCCTTGCCGAGTACCGCCTCGGTGTCGGTATCGATGACCTGATACTTAAGCGACGAGCTACCTGCGTTTAATACTAAAACTTTCATTTTGGTTAAGGCTATATATAATAAATATAACCAATAAAATAATTTTAACCCGAATTACGGTTTTTGTAATATTTGTTAACGGATTACTTAACCGAATAGTTCGGGGCTTCCTTAGTGATATTGATATCGTGGGGGTGCGATTCGACAAGCGATGCGCTCGTAATTTTAACAAACTGTGCTTTTGCCCGTAAATCGTCGATTGTCGGCATACCGCAGTAGCCCATACCCGAGCGGATTCCGCCGATTAGCTGATACACCGTTTCTGAAAGCTCGCCTCTGTAAGGTACGCGCCCTTCGACGCCCTCAGGAACGAGTTTTTTCGCGCCTTCTTGAAAATATCTGTCCTTGCTGCCTGCTTCCATTGCCGACATCGAGCCCATTCCGCGGTAAACCTTAAAGCTTCTGCCCTGATACAATTCCAAATCGCCGGGAGCCTCCTTAGTGCCCGCAAACAAGCTGCCAATCATTATCGCCGACGCGCCCGCGCCGAGAGCCTTAACGATATCGCCCGAGAATTTAATTCCGCCGTCGGCTATTATACGCTTGCCTAATTTATCCGCAGCCTCGGCGCAGTCCATAATCGCCGTCAATTGCGGCACGCCTATGCCCGCAACGATGCGTGTTGTGCATATAGAACCGGGTCCTATGCCGACCTTAACGACGTCCGCGCCGGCGTCGATTAACGCCGCCGTGGCATCGGCTGTGGCAACGTTGCCTGCAACGAGCGTCACTCCGGGGCAAGCCTTGCGGATTTGCTTTACGGTGTTAATAACGCCGATATTGTGACCGTGTGCCGTATCGATAGCTATGATATCAACCTTTGCGCGTGTTAGTTCCTGTGCCCTTTCGATTGCGTTTTCACCCGCGCCGATTGCCGCGCCGCAAAGAAGTCTGCCGCCGCTGTCCTTCGCCGCAAAGGGGTATTGAGCGGACTTTTCGATATCTTTAATTGTGATTAGTCCGATTAAATTATTGTCTTTGTCAACAATAGGGAGTTTTTCGACGCGCTTTTCGGCAAGTATCGTTTTTGCGGCGTCAAGCGAAATGCGACCGATTGAAACGTATAATGCGTCACGGGGCTTCATTACCGCGCTTATTAATTTTTTGTAGTCGGTTTGAAAGCGCAAGTCACGGTTAGTAAGAAGTCCTACAAGTTTACCGTTTTCGGTAACGGGAACGCCCGAAATGCTGTAGTGGTGCATTAAGTCCTCGGCGTCCTGCAGGGTTGCTGTCGGAGGAAGCGAGAACGGGTTAGTAATTACGCCGTTTTCGGAGCGTTTAACCCTGTCAACCTCGCGCGATTGCTCGTGAATGGATAGATTTTTGTGAATAATACCCATACCTCCCTCTCTTGCCATAGCGATTGCCATAGATGCCTCGGTAACGGTATCCATAGCGGCGGAGAGTAACGGGATGTTCAACTTGATGTTTTTGGAGAGCTGAACGGATAGATTCGCGTCCTTCGGAAGAACCTCGGACTTTTGCGGAATCAAGAGAACGTCATCGAAGGTAAGACCTTCTTTAATAATTTTTCCCATAGTATTATTCGGAATAGGATATAATATTTTGCCGAAAACTGCAAATGTGCGAACAGTTTTAGGAGTAAAATTGCATTGTCATTCTGCGTGCAGTCGCAGAATCCGCAAATTATAGGGATTGAACCCTACATGCCGAACATAATCCCGGCAACCGCCGATATTGCAATCAACAAAACGGGATGCAGCTTGTTTTTGAATATGCGCAGCGAGGCAAAGCAGACTAAAAACCAACCGATTGCGAAATTGTTGACTGTGCCGGTCGTATCGTATAACGGCGCGGAGTAAAATGCGGCAAAGGCAACGGTGACAAACGCGCCGTAAATAAGCGCGGCGACGGCGGGGCGCAGCCCGTCCATAGCGTATAGCACGAATTTGTTTTTAAGGAATTTCTGTGCGAGCTTAAATACGCACAAAATGATGACAAATGAAGGTAAAAACAGCCCGAATACTGTGCAAACGGTACCTAAAATACCTCCGGCATTATAGCCTACAAAGGTTGCGAGATTTACTGCAAACGGACCGGGAGTACTTTCGGCAACGGCGATAAAATCGGTAATTTCGGTGGTTGTAGCCCAGCCTTGTGCGGTACGGCGTCGTTAATCAGCGGCAGCATTGCGTAGCCGCCGCCTATCGTAAACGCTCCTATTTTAAGGAATGTTAAAAATAGCTGTAGGTAAACCACCTGTAGTAACTATTTATCGTTATCGGTTTCGGTATCTGTAGTTTTGGTAATTTCGGGCGCGGTTTCGGGAGTTTCCTCGGCTATAATTGCGGCTTTCGGATTGTTTTTGCGCTCTTTTCTTTCCTTGAGCATATCAAGAAGTATAGGAATAATAATTTTTGCATAGTGCGCAAAAGCAGTATACGAAAGGATTACGCCGGCAGACAACAATATGTAGTCGAGGTAGATATGCGTGCTTAGCCAAAAATCGTGGAAGAACGCGCTGAATATCGCAAACGAGAGGAACGCCGATGCGATTTTACCAATCATATGCGCGGGGATAATAACATCTCTTTTGACGATTATGAATCCCTGAACAATCATTGTGAGTTCCTTAATGAAGATTAACGCGGCAACCGTCCAATATAGCCAATTCATTGTGGCGATGCACAAAGCGATTACGGTCATTGCGTGGGCAAACTTGTCGGCTATGGGGTCAATTGCCTTGCCGAAGTCGGTAACCATATTAAATTTCCGCGCAATTTTGCCGTCGATGACGTCGGTAAACATAGCGAAGGCCATAACACCGAGCGCGATAAACGCGAAAGAGTATTCGTCATTGACCCTAATATAGGTGCTTTTGTCGATAATGAGCCACATTATCACGGGAACAAGCAGAATCCTTAAGTAAGTTAAGAGATTCGGAATTGTCCACATCTGTCTTTTTTTTACGTCTTGCCAATCCATACGATTAATTATATTATTGTTTTCCGATATACGGAAAGTTCTTATTCCTGCGCTTCTAAGGCTTCTCTTTCGAGTACGCTCCCCAAATACTCATCGGGGATATAGTAGTTTGTATCGGGGTTATTATACGCTTCAACGCCGCCGTAGGTTGTGCCTGCCGTGCCGTAGATGCCGTCAACGTCGGTGTAGCCGTGGATATGAGCAAGCAAATCCACATCCGAATATCCGAAGGTATGTTGCATAGGGTTGTAGATATTTCCCGCGTTATCGGTTGTGCCGAAACTCATTTCGAACTCAACGTGGAAGTTATTGTACGCGGCAGAGCCGGGCGTGCCTCCCAAAATATTGCCGATAACAAACCCGTCGGGGTCGGTATCATCGGTTACCATTGTGTAAACCCATTGCTTGAGCTCGGGGCTTGGGTCAAACCTGAACTGAACGGTAAGACCTTCCATAATCGTACCTTTGATAAGTCCGTTGTCGTATACGTAAACCTTCAAAACCGGCGCGGAGTGAATTGCTTTTTTACCGACATATTTTGTGTAGTCACCGGTTATTGTAAACGTATTTGTGGTGCCGGCATGGATAGGAGCTACATCCGTGGGTTTATAAACATAGTTCGGGTCGGCTTTTTTAGCGGCACGTGCCCCGTTATAGATATAATCGAAACGCAAATGTTCGACAACCGTTTCAACCGCATCTATTGCATAACTGAGGTAGGTTTGCAGTTTTGCAAACGCAATATCGGCATTGACGTCAAATTCAAGCTCATATACGCCGTCCTTATGCCCGATTTTTCGGGCTTTTGCCGGGTCAATAAGCCCGTCGCGGACCCAGTCGAACAAGTCGCCCTCGTAGAAATATTGTTTGATTAAATCGATATATTCGAACGCGATTTGCATAAACTCGCGCGGAGGGTCATTGTACTCGTGAGCTTGCGCCAAATCGTCGTATACGTAAAGCCATTGGAGGTTTGAGGTGTATTTTTCGATAATTGCGTTAGTGAACGCTTCAAGATATGCGTCGTCCATACTTCCTACACCGACGGCAAGGAAGTTGCTTGTGCCTTCCTTATCGGCAATTTCCTGCAGCTCATCGGAAGGCATAATCGGCGGCACTCCGTGCTCTTGGAAGTAGCCGAACGCGTCATAGGAGTGGAAAATAATATCCTTGATATCGTTTAATGTAAACTTTTCGCCCGGTGCATAGTCAATGCCGAGAACGGGATAAAGGTTAGCGGTAGGTTCGATAAGCGTAACGATACCGGTTCTTAAATAATCCGAAATGAAGTTATTCGCGGGGTCGTCGGTGATTCTGCCGCCGACATAAGCAATAGCCTTTTCGATGCCGCGGTCGTCGCCGTCGAATTGTTGCTTAAGAATTGCGTTATACGTGTCGGTCCAAGCGGCAATATCTATCAAATATTTGTCGTAATCGGACTTGAACAAGGCGGATTGAAAGCTGTTACCGACCCAGTATTTGCTGTCGTATTCCATCGGCTCTTGAAGCGTTTCGCTCATAAGCCAATCGATTTGAGTTGTCGAAACGGTCGGGGTATGGGCATCATTATTAGCCTCGCTGCTATCGCTGAAAAGCATAGACATTTGCATAGCGGTCGTAATTTGAAGTCCGCCTAAGCCGCTGCCGTCGCCTTTTTCCTTCCCTAAGTTATCGCTGACAGTACTGAAAATACTTTTTACCATCGAGTTCAAACCCGCAATTGCCGGCTCAAACGCAACCATAACAAGCTGCGCCGCTTGCGTGAAATCCCATTTAATTACGCCGCTTACGCTTTGACTGCGCTCGGCGCGGTTAATCCAATTGGCGAGTGACGTTTTGAAAATCTGCTCTGCGGTCATCGAATCGTTAATAGGCTCGTCGCCTGCGATTGCGGTAGGACGAAGACCGTAGGAGCCTAAATCGGGACGGATAAACGAATACCCTGCCTCGCTGCCGTAGTAATTTGTAGCCGCAACGGCGGTGTTGCCCCATTCCTGTGTTAAATCGATATCCTGATATACGCCGTCGTTCATATTGCGTGCAACGGTGTACAATCCGCTTAAATAGCCGAGGTCTAATACTACGCCGACG
>JAISKW010000047.1 GCA_031260775.1 Christensenellaceae bacterium | reverse complement strand
CATTTCGATGTTCGTTGCGGCAAAGGTAGGCGAAGTAATCACGACCGGGTTTGAAAGCTCGGTAGTTTTTCATATTATTACCGACAAAGCGACCGACGTTGCCGACGCTATTATCGAGTATACAAAACGCGGAGCAACTATTCAAAACGCCGAGGGAGAGTACACTCACAATCAGCACAGTATTGTTATTAGCGTAATGCGTAAAAAACAGATTTCAACCGCGCGCAAAATTATTCATACCGCCGACCCCGACGCTTTTATGTGGATAAGCAATACGCGCGAAGTCAACGGCAAAGGCTTTACCCGACCCCTATAGCTTTATCGGAAACGGCAATTTAGTAAAGCCGCGAATAAAGGTTAAAATATTTAGGAGTGGCGCATTTTATGGTTTGAAAATAATTTTGAGCTATTTCGGAATCAAAAAAGCCAAAAGGATTTCAAGGCGGTTACGCCGTAGCCATAAACAGTCCGCTCCGAAAACAACAATATGCAAACAACCGACGGTTACGAAACAATTTATAAGGAGTTCATCCGCGAAACTAATTTATGCGCGGATTTAGATACCCTTGAAGCGTTAAGACTCAAATACTTCGGAAAGAAAGGCGTGTTTAACGACCTCGCCGAGGAACTTAAAAACGCAGAACCCGAGAATAAGCGCGATATAGGGCAAAAAATCAATACGCTTAAGGCTCAAATAACCTCGCTTTTCGCATCGAAGCAGACGGAAATTTCCGAAAACGTGTACAAAACGCGCATCGATAACTGCCCCGTGTTCGACGAGGAGCTGCTTATTAACAAGAACCCGTTGGGTTCATATCATCCTATAACCCTTGTTCAGCGCACATGCGAGGAAATTTTCCGCGGAATGGGCTTTACTATCGAGGATTATTCCGAAATAACCGACGACTTTAATTGCTTCGAGGCGTTGAATATACCGCCGTTTCACCCGGCACGGGATATGCAGGATACCTACTATCTTTCGAACGGTCAGGTTTTGAAAACCCATACGAGCGCGGCGCAAAACACCATTATGAAAAAGTACGGCGCGCCGCTGCGTGCGGTTTTTCCGGGACGTTGCTTCCGTAACGAGGCAATCGACGCTTGTCACGAAAATACCTTCTTTCAAATGGAAGGAATTATGATTGACAAGGATATTTCCGTTTCGAATCTCATCTATTTTATGAAAACTATGCTGTCCGAGGTGTTCGGGCACGAGGTAAAGGTTCGTTTGCGCCCGGGTTTTTTCCCGTTCGTCGAGCCGGGCTTCGAGTTGGATATTAACTGCCAAATCTGCGGCGGAAAGGGTTGCCCTTCGTGCAAAAACTCGGGTTGGTTGGAGCTATGCCCTTGCGGAATGATTCACCCTAAGGTATTAGAGTACGGCGGAATCGACATCGAGGAATACTCCGGTTTTGCGTTCGGGTTAGGCTTAACACGCTTAGCTATGATGAAATACGGGGTTAAGGACATCCGCACTTTCAACGGCGGAAACATTAAAGCGTTGTCGCAATTCACGAATAAATAAGGAGGAGAGATGTACATTTCAATTAATTGGATAAAGGATTTCGTCAACTTAGACGGCATATCGGACGAGGAATTAGTTAAACGCTTTACGCTCTCCACAGCGGAGGTCGATGACGTCATTGTTAAGGGAAAGGATATTTCGAACGTTGTAGTCGGTAAAATTTTATCGGTAGACAAGCATCCGATTTCACAAAAACTCCATGTGTTAAAGGTTGACGGCGGCGACAAAATTTACGACGTCGTTTGCGGCGCGCCGAACGTTAAAGAGGGTATTAAAGTTCCTTTCGCGAAAACCGGCGCACAAGTCGGTACGAAAATTATCGAAGCCGCCATGGTTGCGGAAGTTATGTCCGAGGGTATGTGTATGAGCGAAAAGGAGCTCGGTATAAGCGAGGACAATACGGGCTTAATGATTATCGAGGAGGATTTCGAGGTCGGAGCGGATATCAAGTCCGTATATCCTATCGATGACCTGATTTTTGAGGTCGATAATAAATCCCTCACAAACCGTCCCGACCTTTGGGGGCACTACGGTATGGCGCGCGAGTTCGCCGCGATTTTCGGACGCACCCTGCTGCCGCTGCCGACCGCGACGCCGAAGTATACGGGAGATACCAAAATCCCCGTTGAAATCGAAAGAAGCGGGCTTTGCTTCAGGTACTGCGCGCTTAAGTT
Organism: Christensenellaceae bacterium; assembly: GCA_031260775.1. Classification (GTDB taxonomy): domain Bacteria; phylum Bacillota; class Clostridia; order Christensenellales; family DTU072; genus JAISKW01. Next base: position 675 of record JAISKW010000047.1, on the reverse strand, counting down.
CAAAGACGTTGTCCGTAAAGTAAGTCCTACTCTGATGCGCATAAGACTGTATTATTCGGGTATGCGCGCTATTAATTTTCTTGCAGACCTCACAAACTACATTATGCTCGAAATCGGTCAGCCGTTGCACGCTTTTGATGCGAATAAAATCAAGGATATTTCGGTAGGCACACCCGTCGAGGCTATAGATTTTGTTACGTTAGATAAGTCAGTTCGCAAATGCGACCAAAATACACTTTTAATTAAAAGCGGCGGCGAGCCGGTTGCAATCGCCGGCATTATGGGAGGGCTTGACAGCGAAATTGCGGAGGGTACAACGTCCGTAATTTTGGAGGCGGCAACGTTCGATGCGACGGTTATACGCAAAGCCTCTTCGCGCTTAGGACTAAGGAGCGACGCTTCGCAACGCTATGAAAAGTCGCTTGACCCCGAGCTTACAATGACCGCCGTCGGAAGATTTACTTTCTTGCTTGCGACATACTGCCCCGAAGCCACCCCGGATAGTTTGGTGTCCGATGTCTACGTTAAAAGATACCCAAAGCTCAAAATTACTTTCGATAAAGCGTATATAGACAGATACACGGGTATCGATATTCCGCTTGACAGAATCACAAAAACGTTAGTGTCGTTGGGCTTTTCACCCGTTCGCAAGGGCAATAATTTTGAGGTCGGCGT
>JAISKW010000017.1 GCA_031260775.1 Christensenellaceae bacterium | reverse complement strand
GGGAACATAAGAAAGGTTCGGTTAATAAAAAAGGGCGCAACATTGCGTCCTTTTTTTGTTTGTAATAAAGTTTTGTCACACTGCACGCAGAATCCTTGAAAATAGGGATTAGCAAAAATAAGGGATTTTTAATATTTCTTATTCTTCATTTACAAACGCCGAGTACTCCGTTTTATCAATCGGCAATTCAAGTTCCTCAATGTTTGTCCTAAATGACCAAGTAAAGGTGTCGATAGTGAGTTCTCCGTTTGTAATTGAACCGTCTTCGAGCATTAAGCCGACATCGACCACTTCGGAAAGGGTTGCAAGATAGAAACAGTCGTCGGTTAGTGCAATTGAGGACGAGCGGTTCAAGTAGGTTTCGATATAAACCAAGAGGGCGGAAAATGAGGGGAAATAGTTGAGTAATGTGGCTACGTTATAGTCGGTCACGACGTCGTCGTAGGTTTCGGAGTCTGTAAAAAGCTTTGTGCCGTCGGCAAAATTGTGAATGTACATACCGGTATCGTCGGCGAAAAATGTGATAAAGAGGTCTTCCTCGAAGAATTTAATTTGGGAGGAGTTAGCCATTTGGTAGTACGACTCGCCGTAAACATAGCGCGTGTCGCCGCGCGTTACGTTTATATAAGTTGTTGCAATGTTTCGGGTGGTGTCGGAGGGGTCGGGAGATATGATTATGCAATCAACAATGTTGTCGGGCGCAGAATCGAGCGTTTCACGGACTTTTTCTCTTAGGAACTCAACGGTTTCGGGAATTTCGTCCGCATCTATGAGGTTGTTTTGCTCAGGTACCGCCGTCTCGGAGCCGTCGCCGTCAACCGGGGTCGTTTCGTTTTCTTGAGACGTGTTGCCTTCCGGAGAAGTATCGCCGATGCTTTCCGAAGTATCCGTGTCGGGGTCTGCGCCGCTGCCGTTCCATTCCGTGTCCTTGTTAGCGCACGCCGAAAAGACCGCAAGGCACAATACGGCGGAAATTAATATAGTAAGCGGTTTCAAGTGCCTCATACGGTCTATTTTACTACACCGCGGCGATTTTTGAAACGGAAAATAATGTAATGCCTTAATTCTAACAATATTGCTAAGTTTGCCGACCGGGCAGGGATGACAATCAGTGGCTTTTGTCACCCTGCTCTTCCACGGTTAATACCGTTGCTTTTGTGATGAGTATTGTTGTAAAATTATAATGTCAGTTGAAATAAGCTTGATGAAATTTATAATGGATAGGAAAACAACGGAGTTTTTAGTTGCGGGTGCCGGGCACGGCGGTTTATGCGCGGCTTTGCATTTGGTAAGAGCCGGATGCGGCGTGCAAGTGGTTGAGAGTCAAAGCGAGGAAACCTTAGGCTACGATTGGACGGACGTTTTCGAATACCCCGTTTTGGAGCGCAACGGCTTTACACCGCTTTCTAAAGACAAATTCTATCCCGTTTACTACCCGACAATGCTGCCGCCTAACAAGAAGTATACCGATTGCCCGGCAGGTTCTTGGACAAAACGCCCCGAAATGTATGTTGAGCGGCGCGAGCTATTAAAATCACTCGTCTCGGACTGCAAAGCCGCCGGGGTTTCATTTATATTCGGTGCGAAAATCGTTTCGCCTATAATTTCAGAAAACAAGGTTTCGGGTCTTAATGTCGTCACTTCGGAGGGCGAAAATGCCGAAATATTTGCAGATATGGTAATCGATGCCGCCGGTGCGGATTCTCCCGTCCGCAAAAATCTCCCCGATAATTTTAATATCCCGAAGGCGTTAAAGAGCGGGCAAACCTTTTATACTTGGCGCGGAGATTTCAAAAAAGCCTCCGAAAAAGAGCCTTGTCAGCCGTACCGACTGTATCTTGACCACAAAAACCGCCCCGGAATTTCGTGGGTAATCACTACTCCGCATTGCATGGACGTGCTCCTCGGCAACAGCATAAAGCCCTTAACCAAAGCGGAAGTTGACGACGCGCTTGAGGATTTGCGAAACGATAATCCGCTTTTGAGTGCCGATTTAATCCGCGGCGGCTATGCAACAATCCCCGTAAGGCGGTTCATCGGTCTAATGGTTGCAAGCGGTTATGCGGCGGTGGGCAATAGCGCGTTTATGGCGGACCCGTTCAGCGGCTCGGGCATAAGCCCGTCAATAGACAACGGCAGAGTGCTGTCGGAGGTATTGATGTCGTGTAAAGGAGACTACAGCGTTGAAAGGTTGTGGGAATATCAATACCGTGTGTTCACACGAAACCCCAAAGCCGAGGGCGCGCTATACACAACCGCCGCCGAAAATGCCGGTTCGGAAGCTTTCAAAAACGGGCTTTTGGGAATGAACCCAAAGGACTTAAACAGGATGTTTGTGGGCGGGTTAATCGCCGCACGGGTCGGGTTAAAGGGAGTGAAGCAAGTGTTTGATATATTTATACACAACATTCCGCGACTGCCGCTTATAGCTAAAATAGGCTTCATTGCAATAAAAAAGGCGAAAGCCGAAAAGCTCGCGCACAAAATTCCAAAAGAGTATGACTCCGCCGCCGTTATTGCTTGGGTTAAGAAGTACGAGGATTTCAAATAGTATCATAGCAAGGGAGCGGACAAAATATGCACTAATTGTCCACACCGTCTGGCACGCCTAAAGAGGGAAAGTATTTAGGTAACAGCCGAGCAAAAGCTGCTGAATAATGCCGTATTTGACAGTTTTTAGCGGCTTGCCGTCCTCGCCGAGTACGGGGTTGCCGTTGCCGTCAAGCACGTCCGTTGACGAGCCGGGGCTTGTGTAGCTTTTAACGCCGTCGTTTGCGCCGGAGATTTTCAGGTATAAATCGTTCATTTTCTCGCCGATATGCTCGATAAACGTGTCGTATTCGGCGTATTTTTCGCGGCGGATTTCGATATCCGTCCAAATTTCGTCGCAAACTTTGCCGCGGTATTCGTTGTATAATTCGGGCTCGCCGTAGAGTTTGAACAGGTTCAAAACCTCCCAAAAGTTGTTCATATAGCCCGAATAGCGGATGTAGTCGTCGTCGCTGAAAACGGTAATGTACGCCGCAACGAGATTTGCATCGCTTTCGTACATAACGCCCTTGCTGTGCGCAATTTCGTGAGCGGCGGTGTTCGGCTTGTCGATGTCGGGCATAAGCGCGCTTATGTTTGGCTCGGCGGTCGGCACAAACGAAATGCCGATGATGCCCTGATACGCTAAAACGTAGCTTAAAATCGGCGGCTCTTTTAGGGTCGGCGTGAAGGGCGAAAAGTAATCGTTGTCCTCAAGTCTTTTGTATTCTTCCTTTAATTTGTCGCTAAGTTCGGCGGTTGTGTAGGGGTTGATAACCTCGCCGGAGTCTTTGCGGGGCAAACGCTTCGATAGAGCATTGAAATCGTCCAAATAGTATTCAACGGTCGCTTTAATAATATCTAACTCTTGCGTTTGAGCCTCGTGCGGCAGGGCATTAATCGCAGGCACGCGCGGATAGCAAACGGTGGCGGTGGCGGTGTAGATTAACAGCAGTCCGAGAACGGCGCATATTACTTTTAATGCGCTTCTGCCGAGAGTTTTGAACTTGCGTTTTTTAAGCAAAACGACGTAAACTACGATAATTGTAATGAGGGCAATAACCGCCGCAATTACAAAAACCTCGAATAGCGCGAACGGAAGCAGACTTGTAATATTCCCGACGGCGTACACATACGTGCGGCTTATTTTGCGCACAAGCGTATTTTCGGCAACCGATTGGTCACTTTTAAGTACCGAAAACAACACCAACAGCCCGACAAATACTATCGCGGTTATTATATCGCAAATGACGGATTTCTTTTTGCTTTCATCGCTGCGCACTACGTTTATTTTAACACAATTGTAAAGTATACCAAATATATATATTAGGTTTATTGCTAACCTAAGCTAATGACCGCAACGGACTTATTGCCGACCTGCACCTTGGGAATAGGGATTTGCGCGGTTACGGTTGCGCCTTCGCCGTCAACCTCGAAGTAGACATTGTAATAGTTTAAGATACCCACGGCTTCGTCAACGGGTAAGCCGATAAGGTCCGGCATCGGCACGGTGACCTCGGGGATTTTCGACTCGGTTTTCGGAACGTTTGCATAGGCTAAGGTTTTTGTAAATATTTCGCCCACATAAGGCGCGGCAACAACGCCGCCGTAGTACGCGCCTTGCGGTTCGTCCACAAACAGCAAACAAATATATCTCGGGTTGTCCGCAGGCGCGATGCCGATGAACGACGACACATACAGTCCTTGAGCGATTCCGCCGCCGGTCACATACTTTTGTGCCGTGCCGGTCTTGCCGGCGATTTTGTAACCGTCAACCGCCGCGCGCTTGCCGCTCCCCTCGGTTACGACACCGGTTAAGGCTTTAAGCATTATATCCGACGTTTTTTGCGATACTATGCCGCTTGTGATTTTCGGGTTTGACGAATATAACACGCTCCCTGCGGTGCTTTTGATTTCCTTCATAACGTACGGCGTTACCAAATTTCCGCCGTTTACCGCCGCCGCCGCGCCGACAAGGAGTTCAATCGGCGATACGGCTATTGCTTGTCCGAAAGCGATGCGCGCTAAATCAACATTTTTCACCCGGGCAAGCGGTATTGTCAGCCCCGAAGCCTCCCCCGAAATGTCTATGCCGGTTTTGGTTTTCAAGCCGAATTTATCGATGTATTCGTAGTATAAATCCGCACCCATATTCAGCCCCGCCTGCATAAACATTACGTTGCACGAATTCGATACAGCCTTATAAAAGGATTCCGAACCGTGTCCAATGGTGCGCCAACATTTGATTTTTTGCCCGTCCACAATGTGGTAGCCGGGGCAGTAAAAGTGGTCGAATTCGGATAAATGTCCGCTTTCGAGCGCGGCGGCGGCGGTGATAATTTTGAAGGTTGAGCCCTGCTCGTAGACGTTCGACGTCAAAATGCTCTTGGAGTTTGCAAACAGAGTGGCAATATCGTCGCGAGGCACGGCGTTGAGGTCGAACGAGGGGCGTTGCGCCATTGCAAGAATTTCGCCCGTATTTATATCCATTACGATTGCGGCGGCGGCTTTCGCTCCGGTTTCGGCGTAGGCGCGCGATACGGCATCCTCGGTAAACCTCTGAATATTTGCGTCTAAGGTGAGGTATGCGGTCGCGCCTTTTTTGCCCTCAACGTACATAGTGCGTGCGTTTGCGAGTTCTCTGCCCACAAGGTCGGTTTCGATAAAGGAGTAGCCCTTTATGCCCTCGATGTAGGCGTTGTAGTACGCCTCCGCGCCGGTTTGTCCGACGCCGTCGGTGTTGGTAAAGCCGAGAACCTGCGTCATAAAATCGCCGAACGGGTAGTAACGGGCGACGGTTTGTGAAAAGTATAAGCCGCTCGCGCCTGACTCTACGATGCTGAGCATCTGCGATTTAGTGACGTTTTTGGATATGGTAACCTCGGATTTCCGTGAGCTTAATTGCTCTGCGGTTTTGTCGGGGTCCAAGCCTAAAACGGAAACGAGAGCGGAGAGGGTTTTGTTTTTGTCTTTAATCGAAACGGGACGCGCGTAAATTGTGTAGGCAGTGTAGCTGTCGGCGAGCAAGATGCCGTTGCGGTCGTACACCTCGCCTCGCTCCCCCATTATCGGCACTTCGCGGAGCCATTGGTCAAGAGCCTTTGCTTGCAGGTCTTGCGCCTGAATGACTTCAACAAAAAAAACGCGTGCGATAAGCGCAAAAAACAAGCAGCAAACTAAAATAATTGCCCAAAACACGCGTCTGCGCTGCTGATATTGTGTAAAAATCGGAGTAAGTCGACGGCTATTCACATATCAGTTTATGTGAAACCGCCGTCTTATAGTACGAAAAACAGCCCGAAGGACAAGAGCATTATCACAAATAACGGAGAAATGTTATACTTTAAGGGTGAAATGCCCTTTTTGCGGTAACGATGAAATGACTGTTACAAACAGTCGTGACGGTGAGGAAAACACCATCAGACGGCGGCGCGAATGCACGCTTTGCAAGCGTAGAGTGAATACAATAGAACGCTTCGAAATAGTGCCGCTAACGGTAATCAAGGCGAGCGGTGCAAGACAGCTGTTTGACGTTCAAAAAATCGTGCGCGGCATCAAGCGTGCTACGCAAAAACGACCGGTTTCGCAAGAGCAAATCGACACAATCGCAACGGAAGTAGAGCGGAAATTAGAATCGGAAATGAAAAGCGAAATCACAAGCGAGCACATCGGAGAGCTTGTTGCCGCGGCGTTAAAGAGCGTTGACTCGGTCGCGTATATCCGTTTCGTTTCGGTTTACCGCAAGTTCGAAAATGCCGAAAGCTTCGTAAAAGAAATTACCGGTATGGGGAAAGGTGACGCCGAATGAGCCTCTTAAAACGCCCCGATTGCACAATATTTTACCAAAAAATCGGTGATGCGGAAAAGACGGTTATTTTTTTACACGGCAACGGCGGCAAGGGAGATTTGTTCCTTAAAATAGCCGATAAGGTTGCCCAAAACGGCTATTCGTCGTATCTTGTCGATAGCCGAAACCACGGGAAATCCTCAAAAGTAAAACCTCTCAATTACGCCGATATGGCGTGTGACGTCCTTGCATTAATAGAAGAAGAAAAACTTAATAAACCGATAATTTACGGGTTTTCGGACGGCGCAATCGTGGCGGCATTAGCCGCGATTAAGAATTCGGACGCAATAGGGAAAATCATTTTAAGCGGAATTAATCTAACCCCCGACGGCATTTTACCCTCTTTTCGCCGACTAATCAAAATCGGGTTTTTCTTAACAAGAAGCGAACTGCTCCGTCTTATGATGACGCAACCGAACATAACAAAGGAGGACTTGAAACAAATTACAATCCCGACGGTCGTCCTCCATGCCGAATTCGATATCGTATCTTTGGACGGCTCAAAAACCGTTGCCGAAACCGTGCAAAACGGCGAGCTAATCATAGTTCCCGGCGAAAAACACCATACCTATGTTGCGGATAGCGAAAAATTATATACGATATTAAAGAACTATATTTAGTCGCCTAAGACTTCCAGCAAATTTTTCTTGCCGTATTTGCCGCCGACATAGCCGCACGAGACTTTTGAAAACACGAAGATTTTTTTAATTAATTTATTGACATCATCGGGTTTAATACTGTCAATTTCTTTTACCGCACGGCGAACGTCAAACAAGCGGTTTTCGCGAAGAACTCTCATACCGTTTGAGCGCATCAAGGACGACGCGCTTTCGGTGCCCAAAACGGTTGCACTTTTAAGTTGCTCTTTAGTTTTTTGAATTTCCTCGTCAGTCAAGCCGTTTGCGCACGCCTCGTCAAGAATTTTGCGCATTGCCTTTGTCGCTTTAACAATGTTCTTCGGGTCGGTTGCAAAGCTGACCGTCATACTACCCTCATGGGTGCAAGACATCTGCGAGCAGTACACCTCGTAGGCAAGCCCCAACTCCTCGCGAATTTCCTGAAACAGCCGCGACGACATTCCGCCGCCCAAGCAATGCCCGATAATTGACGCGATTTTACTTTGCTTTGACAGGCTTTTGAACGCCGGGAACATAAACTCCGCGTTAGCCTGCGAAATCGTCTTTATGCTTTCGATATACCGCTTTTGGATATCCGATTTATATGTTTTAGATGCCGTTAATTCTAAATTCGTGAATTTGTCGGCAAATAACGAACGGACAATTTCAATTGCTTCTTTTTCGTTTATGCAGCCCGCAACCGAGATTACCGTGTTGTCGGCGGTATAGCGTTCTTTTTGGTAATTGAAAAAATCCTCTTGAGTAAACTTTTTGATGTTATCAATCGGGCCTAAAATTGTGCGCCCCAAACCTTGTTTGCCGTAGTACGCTTCCTGCGACAAATCGCCTACGAGGTCTGAGGGGTCGTCGCTGCAACCGTTGATTTCCTCGATAATAACGCCGCGTTCCTTGTCTATATTTACCGGCAAAAAGGTGGAGTTAAAGAGCATATCCGACAAAATATCGGCGCATTGTTTGAAGTGCTCGGACAGCGAAATTGTGTAATACAGCGTGTATTCGCGCCCCGTTGCGGCGTTAATTTGCGCGCCGATACCCTCGGGCTCGTCGGCTATTTGGAATGCGGTACGCTTTGCCGTGCCCTTAAAAAGCATGTGCTCGGTAAAGTGCGAAATGCCGTTATTCTCGGCATTTTCGTACGCGCTCCCCGTGCCGACGAGGATTCCTATTGCAACCGCTTTTGTGCTTTTAACCGTTTGAATTGCAAGGCGCAATCCGTTTTCGAATTTAATTATTTTTTTCAACTGTAATTATCTTGTGTATTTTGTGTATTATGAGCCTTTTAAGTCCACATTTTTAACGTCGGTAATGAACATGTGCCCGGGAGCGTGAGTGATTGCAAAATCGGGCTTG
>JAISKW010000035.1 GCA_031260775.1 Christensenellaceae bacterium | reverse complement strand
ATTGAACCCCATATCAGCATTTGCGTTAAAAAGAAAACTGCAAGGATATAAATTGCATACACGGCAAACGAAAAGAAGATTGTTACAAGCGTCGCGCCGACATTGCTTTTGCCTTCCTTACCCGCCGTGCGGTGCAGTTTAGTTTTGAACTCTAATTTTATTAAAGTTTTCAGTGCGGGATTCATTTTGTTATTATGATTGTAGTTTATTGACGACCTCCGCAAAAACGGAGTCGGGGCTTTGATTCCCGTTAACGTTTACCACCTTGCCTTGCTTGCCGTAATATTCAACAAGCGGAGCGGTTTGTTCGACAAACGCGCTCAAGCGTTTGCGGATAGTTTCTTCCTTATCATCGTCGCGGGTGTACAGCTCTCCGCCGCATTTTGCGCAGTTTGCCGCCGAATATGTTGAAATATGATACACTTCGCCGCATTTGCAGCTGCGCCTGCCCGTTAACCTTTTAACAATTTTCTCGTGGTCGGCATCGATATTCACAACGCAATCGACCGGAATTAATGCGTCCAACGCCTCCGCTTGCGGAATTGTACGGGGGAAGCCGTCCAATAAAAACCCGTCCTTGCAATCCGCTTCTTTTAAGCGACTCTCAACGATTTTAATAACGACTTCGTCGGGGACAAGTAAACCCTTGTCCATAAACGACTTCGCGTATAGCCCGATTTCCGTGCCTTGCGAAATGTTACTGCGGAACGCATCGCCCGTTGAAATGTGCGGAATGTTGTAGTATTCCTTTAACTTTGCCGCCTGTGTTCCTTTGCCCGCCCCCGGCGCGCCTAATAAAATTATCTTCATTTTTGTTAATTAGTGCCAATATATGGCTCATTTTTATTCAGTAAATTTTTTATCCGATGATGTTAGATATTTGCCGTTTTAACTCGCTTTCGATTGCATCAAACTGTGCCGTATCGGACGTCGGAATCAACTTCGCCCGTGCGATATTCTCCTTAACCGACATTTTCATAATATCTTCCGGCACGACGTTCAGCGTTATGCATGCATATATCGCGCTGTCATAATACGAAAGTATCAATTTCAGCATTCTGTACTGCTTATCGAGCGGAGTATATGTATCGATGTCGTCAAATGCGTTTTGGTGTAAATAGTCCTCGCGGAGCATACGCGCCGTATCCATAGTAATTTTGTCCTTTGCTCCTAAGGCGTCCGCACCGACAAGCCGCACGATTTCGGCAAGCCCGGCTTCTTCCTGCAAAATGCTCATCGCTTTTGCCGCCAAACTTGAGAAATCCGCTGCGGCGTTCGTGTCGAACCAATTTGCGAGTTTTTCCGAATAGAGGCTGTAACTCACAAGCCAATCGATTGCCGGGAAGTGCCTTTTGTACGCAAGCGACGATGACAAGCCCCAAAACACCTTTACAATGCGCAAAGTCGCTTGACTGACCGGCTCGGACAAGTCGCCCCCGGGAGGTGAAACCGCGCCGATTGCCGTAATAGAACCCTCGGTATCGCCGCTCCCTATGACTTTTACAACGCCCGCTCTTTCGTAAAACTCCGCAAGCCGTGACGATAAATATGCGGGGTAGCCCTCTTCGCCGGGCATTTCCTCAAGGCGTCCGCTCATTTCACGCAGAGCTTCCGCCCAACGCGAAGAACTGTCCGCCATAACCGCTACATTATAACCCATATCGCGAAAATACTCGGCAATGGTGATTCCCGTATAAATGCTTGCCTCGCGCGCCGCAACGGGCATATCGGAGGTGTTCGCGATTAAAACGGTGCGTTTCATAAGCGGCTCACCGCTCTTTGGGTCTTTGAGCTCGGGGAACTCGTTCAAAACGTCCGTCATTTCGTTGCCGCGCTCGCCGCAACCGATGTACACGATAATATCCGCCTCCGCCCACTTCGCAAGCTGATGCTGTACAACGGTCTTGCCCGAACCGAACGGCCCGGGGATTGCCGCCGCGCCGCCGCGCGCTATGGGGAAAAATGTGTCGATTACCCGTTGCCCCGTGACCATGGGAGCAGCCGGGGCTAACTTTTGTTTGTAAGGACGACCTTTACGAACGGGGCATTTTTGGAGCATTATTACGGGTTTTATGCCCGATTCAGTTTCAATTTCCGCAATCGTTTCAGTAATTGTAAAATCGCCGCTTGCAATTTTTTTCACCGTGCCCGATACGCCGTAGGGCAATAAAATTTTGTGTTTAATTAACTCGTTTTCCTGCACAAAGCCCAATTCGTCACCGGCTTGCAGTTTATCGCCGAACGTAGCGGTGGCAACGAACGCCCATTTTACGTCTAAATCGAGAGGGCTGACCTTGACGCCGCGCGTGATACGCGAACCGCTCTGCTCTAACAATTTTACGAGCGGTCTTTGAATGCCGTCATAAATTCCGCTCATAAGCCCGGGAGCGAGCGATACCGAAAGCGGCGCACCCGTAGAAATAACGGCATCACCCGGGCCTACTCCGGCGGTTTCTTCATATACCTGAATAGAGGCTTTATCACCCCTAAGTTCAATAATTTCGCCGATGAGCCCGAATGTGCCCACCTCAACAACGTCGAACATACGCGAATCCGCCATCCCCTCGGCGACAATCAACGGCCCCGATACTTTAACTACACTACCCATTATTTTTATAGTTCTTCCTATTATTGTAAACTAAAAGGGTGAACGATAAAAGTTACCTGCCGATGAAGGATTTTGTTTCCTCCTACAACGACTTGTGCACAGATATATCCGTCAGAAACCTTTCGATTGCACTTAAAAACGACAAAGGCAACGTTGTGGTTAAGCATATTACCGTTTCGGATAAGCGTGCCGATTTTAGCACAACACTTCGTTTCGTCGAGCGGTTCGTTAAAACTATGCTTTGGGCTTACGGCGGCTATGAGTTTATTTTTTGCGGACAGTTCGCCGCCGAAATTGCCGAAGAGCTATCTTTAATTTATTCGCCGAACGGCGCGCGCAAATTCGATTATGACTTTTTCAAAAAGGTATATTCCCTGCCGCTCTTTTTTCACGAATCGAATTCGGACAATTTTCCTAAAGAAAAAATCACCCCCGTTTTCCCGAATTTAGAGGGGAGCGGCAACCGTATAGGCTTCGATGCGGGCGGCTCCGACAGAAAGGTTACGGCGGTCAAGGACGGCAAAGTCGTTTTTGAAAACGAAACCGTATGGCTACCGAAAATTAATTCCGACATTAATTACCATATCGACGGCGTTGCCGACTCGGTTAAATTTGCGTTAGATGCGTTGGACGGCAAATGCGATAAAATCGGCGTTTCAACCGCGGGGATTGTTGTCGGAAACGAAATTCGTGTTGCCTCACTTTTTGTTGCCGTTGACGATAAAGTTTTTGCCGAAAAAGGTACGAAAATATACGCCGATTTAGAACGGAAATTCAACGCGCCCGTATCGGTAATTAACGACGGCGATGCCGCCGCACTCGCCGGAAGTATGCAAATTAAAAAAGGCTGCGTGTTAGGTATCGCTATGGGCACAAGCCTCGCTTGCGGCTATATAGGCTCTCAAAATGAGATTACCGGATACCTGAACGAACTTGCATTCATTCCCGTGGACGCAAATGAAAACGGCTTCGCAGACCCGTGGAGCGGCGATAGCGGAGTCGGCGCGGCGTATCTTTCGCAAGACGGAATTATCAATTTATTCCGTGAAGAAGGCGGCGTTTTGAACCCCGATAACACCCCTGCCGAAAAACTTAAAGAAGTCCAAGCCTTATGCAACAAAGGCGACAAAATAGCCGAAGAAGTTTTCACCCGTGCAGGGGAAATTTTCGGCGATTTCATTTTGTACTTAACGGAGTTTTACGACATCAAATTTGTAAACGCTATGGGCAGAGTTGTTTCGGGCAAAGGCGGTGATATACTTATAGACAAGGCAGATC
>JAISKW010000137.1 GCA_031260775.1 Christensenellaceae bacterium | reverse complement strand
CGGATTGCTTTTTTATTTACAGGAGCGGACAATTCGTGTTTTATTTGTCACCCTGCGCGGAAGAAGCAGGTACAATCTTTATTATTTATGGATTCTGCGACTTCGCGCAGAATGACGACGCGCTGTCCACCCCTACACGGCTGTCCGCTCCGCTACCGATAAAACGGCAACTTTTAACTCTCCGCTAATTAAGTTAAAATATATGGGTGAGTATACAAAAGAAACGCGCGCTTTTAAGTGTATTTGATAAGTCCGGTATTGCGGAGTTCGCCGGCAATTTAGAAAAACTCGGCTACGAGATTGTTTCGACGGGCGGAACCCTGTCTTATTTAAGAAAGGAGGGCATAAATGCCGTAAATATCTCCGATATAACCGGCTTCAAGGAGTGCTTAGACGGCAGAGTTAAAACCCTACACCCGGTAGTCCACGCGGGAATTTTGGCAATGCGCGCCAACAAGGAGCACATGGAGCAAATCGAGGCTTTGGGTATTGCTCCGATTGACGTCGTTGCAATCAACCTCTATCCCTTTAAGGCGACTATCTCAAAGGAGAACGTCGAGCTTCAGGAAGCCATTGAAAATATCGATATCGGCGGGCCGACAATGCTCAGAGCGGCGGCAAAGAACTTCCAAGACGTTTATGTAATCTGCGACCCGCAAGACTATTCGACGGTAATTGACGAATTAAAAGCGGGCTCACAAAGCCTCGGTACGAAATTTAATTTAATGTATAAGGTGTATCAGCACACCGCGTATTACGATACGCTTATCGCGACATACCTGCGTTCGAAGTTGAATATCGAGTTCCCCGAGCAAATCACGTTTGCCTACGATAAGGCGCAGGATATGCGCTACGGCGAAAATCCGCACCAAAGCGCGGCGTTCTATAAGGAGGCGTTTATAGTCCCTGGCTCGCTTGCCGCCGCGGAACAGCTGCAGGGCAAGGAACTTTCATACAACAATATTAACGACGCAAACGGCGCGTTAGACCTTTTGCGAGAATTCAAAGAACCGTGCTGTGTGGCGGTTAAGCACGCCAATCCGTGCGGTGTGGGCACCGCAACCGACATTTTTGACGCGTACATCAAGGCGCACGACTGTGACCCGGTTTCCATTTTCGGCGGCATTGTCGCGCTGAACAGAAGCGTTGATTTGAAGCTTGCAAAGAAGCTTGCGGAAATTTTCTTAGAAATCGTTATTGCGCCGGACTTCACCCAAGAAGCCCTCGCCTACTACGCCGAGAAGAAAAAGAACGTACGGCTTATGAAACTGCCGACGGTTCTCGCGCCCCTTAAACCCGGCACACGGGATATGAAAAAGGTTCTCGGCGGACTTTTGATTCAAGATATCGACGCAACCCTGTACGACGAAGCGGACTTAAAAGTTGTTACAAAAAAGCAACCGACAAAGGAGCAGCTTGAAGCGTTAAAGTTTGCGTTTAAGGTGGTTAAGCATACGAAATCCAACGCAATAACCGTCTGCGACGCCGAAAAAACCTTAGGTTTAGGTATGGGGCAACCCAACCGCATCGACAGCGCGCGCCAAGCATTAACCCGTGCGGGAGAGGGCGCAAAGGGCGCGGCTCTCGCCTCGGATGCGTTCTTCCCCTTCCCCGATTGCGTTGAGGAAGCGGCAAAATTCGGCATTTCGGCGATAATCCAACCGGGCGGCTCGCTTAAAGACCAAGAGTCTATAGACAAAGCGGACGAGCTCGGCATTGCAATGGTGTTCTGCGGACAACGCCATTTTAAGCACTAATTGTCATTCTGCGAGAAGTCGCAGAATCCACACCGTATACACTGATTTGAAAAACTTTTTCAGCAAAATATTTACAAAACGGGTTCTCATAACCTATTGCATCGAGCTTGCAGTTGCGGGGCTTTTAGTGCTTGCCGACCTTTTAACAAAAATCTACATTTGGGGCGGAATCGAAAGCTCGGGCGACGATATCAGCCTTATCGAGGGCGTAATAAGCTTTGTCGCGGTCAAAAACACCGGCGCGGCGTTCGGAATTTTGGAAAATTCCACTCGGGCATTGGGTTTTGTATCGCTTGTCGCATCAATCGTTTTAGGTCTTGCATTACCTGTTGTCGCAAGCAATAAGCCTAAACAGCTTTTGAACGTATCGCTTGTGTTGATACTCGCCGGCGCGGTCGGCAATTTGTACGACAGACTCGCACTCGAATACGTACGCGATTTTATTTACTTTGAGCTGATTGACTTTGCCGTGTTTAATGTAGCCGATTCGTGTTTGGTTGTCGGGACTATCTTTTTGCTTATATATGTAATTTTCTTTTACCGACCGGTAGAAAAACCGAAAAATACTTCCTCCGGGGTGGAAAATGATTAAGTTCGGGCCGGCAGGGAATTCCGCGGCGTTTTATAATGAGGTCGGTCAAACCGCGTCTACAACAGAGGCGGCAAAATGGGTTGCGGCTCAGGGGCTGACGGTTTACGAATATTCGTGCGGTCAGGGCGTAAATATTACGGAGAAAACCGCCCGTGAAATTGCTGCAGCGTTCGAAAAAGAGGGCGTAACCTTAACCTTACACGCGCCGTACTTTATAAACCTTTGCCAAGACGACCCGCTTAAAATTCAAAATTCGTTCAGATATGTTACCGAAAGTTTGACCGCCGCGCTTTACTTGAAAGCCGAAAGAATTGTAATTCACCCCGGCTCGCCGAGCGGCAAAACCCGTGAACGGGCACGCGAACTACTTGTTGAAAACCTTGTTGAGCTTGAAAACGTAGTTGAAGCCTTCCGCATTAAAAGCGGCGTTGAGTTGCCCTCTCTCCACTTTGAAACAATGGGTAAAATCGGGCAGTACGGTTCGCTTGAGGAAATTATAGAAATCTGTAATTTGTCGCCTTTGTTCTTCCCGTGTATAGATTTTGGGCACCTGAACTCAAGAATGCACGGCGCAATTACGCAATCGCCCGACGAGTATAACAAGATTTTAGATGTGCTGCAAGAGGGGTTGACCGACGAAAAAATTGCGAGGTTCCATATCCATTTTTCTAAAATCGTATACGGAGAGGGCGGCGAAAAGTGCCATACGACATTTGAGGACGACCCCGAAAACGTTTACGGCCCACCGTTCGAGCCGCTGCTCACCGCCCTCAAAGCGCGCAAATTGGAGCCGTATATTATATGCGAATCTAAGGGTACACAGGCAAAGGATGCCGCGACGATGCTTAAGTATTACAATGAATTGTAG
>JAISKW010000125.1 GCA_031260775.1 Christensenellaceae bacterium | reverse complement strand
CGGAATAATATTTTTGACGTCTTCCTTACTTAAAACGCCCTTATTGTACAGGTCCGCGCATAGCTTTGCGCCTATAGGATAGCCGGATATAAAGGACATTACCATTATAAACGCCCCCTCGGGCGGCGAATTAAAAAGAAATTTTACGGGGCGTGTAAACGGCTTGGAGAAGCTTTCCTGCATACCGCAGAGTATCAGAATCTGCGAGAAAAACACGAAAGGAAACATCGCCGGCAGTACCGATACGCAAAACAGTTTTATTCCGTCCGCCGCCGCTTTTATGTATTCGTCGGGCTTCAGGAGCATTAGAAGCATAAGCACAAGAATGACCGTGCCTAAAACCGCCTTAGATATCAGGTTTCTCCGTTTCGCAATTACACACCCCGCCGCCATACAATATTAAACTTAGGAACCGAAAAAAATATGCGACAAATTTCAAAGATATTACATAGAATGTAGCAGGAGATTATTCCCCGTGGTAAGAATGAATAGAGAAATTTTTAATCTGATTAACCGGCTAAGCCCTGCCGATATTGAAATTTTAAGGCAAGCCCTAACAAGGGTCGAAACCGGCGGCACGACGACGGCAGCGGATACGGCAGTAGCAAGTACAAAATCCGCAACATTAGCCGCAGACACGTCCGCAATAGAAACGGAGGATGCGCCGCTCGCAAAGGCATCGATTACGCCAACAGACTCAACCGCGAACGCGACTGTTACAAAGGAAGCTGCTCCTATAATAACCAATACGGGCGACGTTGTGACCTTTACCCTCACGCTCCAAAACACTTCGTCGGGAACTCTAAATAATATTACGGTTAACGACACTATTACGGGGCGAACCTTTCATTTAGTGCCGGGAACGGTTACCGTCAACGGCTCGTCCGTGCCGGACAATGTTTTGTACGCCGCTCAAGACCTCGGAAGCCTCACGGCAGGGAATTCGATGGTTGTTCAATTTCAAGCGGAAGTTTCAAGCCTTAGCGACGGTGAATTGTACAATTCCGCGCACTTCCACTTTATAAACCCCGACGGTAACGGCGAAACCACTTACGGCGATGTAAGTTTGTGGAACACTACTGCCGAAAAACTAACAAAATCCACCGATAAATCCGTCGCCAAGCCGGGCGAGCCGGTCACATACTATTTGGATTATACAAACACTACCGGCGATACTATAACCAATGTCAATTTGCGTGATTTTATAATAAGCGGTCAGTCCATAGACACAATTGTGCCCGGCTCCGTGGTAATTAACGGACAGTCTTACCCCGACAGCGTGCTGTATACGGGGGTTAATCTTCCCGACGTTCCTGCGGGAGGAACAATACATGCGCAATATCAATTGAAAACGGATGCGGCTGCGACAAGCGGCACGATGCTATTGAATCTTGCTGAACTCTATTACACCTACTACGACCCCGTAACCGGCCAATATTACGATAATTACCTCCCGAGTGCGGTGACGGCAACATTTATTTCACCCGCAGGATTCATCGGACCGCAAGGGCCGCAAGGTCCTCAAGGACCCCCCGGGAATTGCTACGGTTACAGCTGTGGCTGCGGCAAAACCGGGTATCCCTCAACAAGCTTATACAATAAATGCAACCGAAAACGGTGCTGACACTATTTCAAAGTGAGGGTGGCGCGGGAAATGCCCGTTGAAACGGCGTTCCGTTTAGAATAAACTTAATATGGTATAGTTGAGGTATGTATGTCCCCCCCCCACCCGAAACTATGCGATTATCTGTCTATGATTAAAATGCGTACTGCGTTCACCGAGGAGGTTGACGATAAGGATTTAGCAGTCAAAGAGCTCTTAGAGCAATTAGATGTTGCAACGCTTTCAAAAAATTCCGTCGGTATTATTTTTACCTGCGTCGATTTTGTCGATTCAGGTGTGATTGACGCGCTGCGCGGCGCGCTCCCCTTCGATTATGTCGGTATGACTACTATGGCGGAGGCGACGGATAAGACCTTTGGAAAATATGTGCTTTCCGTAGGCGTTTTAACCTCCGACGATTGCGAGTTCGTCACGACGATGACCCCCGCAATTACTCTTGCGACTTACGAAAAAGACATAATCGATACCTACAAGGACGCAAAGGCGAAATTGGGCGACGACCCGAAATTCATTTTAAGCTTTTTCCCTTATGTTTATAACGTTTCGGGGCACAACCTATTAGACACCCTAACCAAGGTTTCGGGCGTACCTGTTTGCGGCTCCGTTACAATGGGAGACGACTTCACCTACGACGCCTGCGGGTCGTTTTTCAACGGCGGATTAGACAAATTCGGGATGACAATGCTTCTTGTTAAAGGCAATGTCGAGCCTAAATTTATTTCAAGCGCGTTTAGCGAAAACAAAGTTACGCTCACCAATATGTGCGGAATTGTTACAAAATCGGAGGGTTGTCACGTTAAAACCGTCAACGATATTCCGTTTGTTAAATATGTCCGCGAGTGCGGCTTGGAGTTAACACAAGAAAACAGCACGACCCTCCCCCTATTATTTGACTTGCACGACGGTGCGAATTCGATTGCCGTGGGCGCGTACAAGGTTTACGACGACGGCTCGGTTATGGTAGCTTCCCCCATTCCCGAAGGCTCTTCACTGACGTTCGGGCAATTATCAGTTAACTCTATCAATGAATCTTTAGAAAGCGGAATTACGAAAATAAAGGACAGCGGCAACGAAGCGTTAATCCTGATGCCGTGTGTTTCGCGTTTCAGTATGCTTTACCCGCAAAACAACTCCGAAATGGAGCGTTTAACTGAGGTTTTCGGCGATAAACCGTTCATTCTTGGCTACTCGGGCGGCGAGGTTTGCCCCGTTAAGGTTGCGTCCGGCGAGTATGTTAACCGCTTTCACAATTACACCTTTACGGCTGTTGTATTATAATCAAACTAATTTAAGAAGGAGTAATAAGTTAACTATATTTCGATATGAACGATACCGGGAGCGCAAATCCGTTAGAACAGTCTACGGAGGAGCTATATTTGAAAATTGCGGAACTTGAGCGTACGGTTAAAAAGCAAGCGCGCGAGATTTCACGTTTAACACAATTCGTTGAGGTAGAACGGACTTTTACAACGGCAAAAATCAATCAGCAAATAGCGAAAAATATGGAGCTTCGCGAGCGCGACCGCTATTTGAAACAACTTCTTAAGAACTCCAACGACGTTATTATTTGTGTTGACCGCTATCGCCGCATCGCATTTTATTCCGATTCATTTTTTATTGCCTCAAATAAACCGGTTGAAAACATAAGCGGAGAAACCGTTGCCGACGCTTTTAGCCGAATTGATAAAAACCATCTTATACCGCACGTTCAAGCAATTTTAGAAAACTTTGTACAGGGAGGAACCTTCCCCGGCAATTACTACATTACCGACCCTATAACGCAGCTTAAATACGAAATGACCGCAACCTCCTTGATGCAGGAAGGCAACAAGTTCGAGGGCGCAATCATATTTTTCCACGATATCACCGAAATCGAAGCCGCGCGTGAAAGCGCAATCGCCGCAAGCCGTGCGAAATCCAGCTTCCTTTCGAATATGTCGCACGAGATGCGCACGCCGATGAACGCCATTATCGGTATGACCTCAATCGGCAAAACCGCAGCGGACTTAAACCGCAAAAATTACGCGTTCAGCAAGATTGAGGACGCCTCAATACACCTTTTGGGAGTCATAAACGACGATTTGGATATGTCCAAAATCGAGGCAAACAAGCTTGAATTGTCGCCCGTAGAGGCTGATTTGGAAAGGGTTTTACAGAAGGTTTTGGATGTTTCAAGCTTCAAAATAGGCGAAAAATGCCAGCATCTTTCGGTCTCAATAGGGCATGACGTTCCTCTCGGCATTATTGTTGACACGCAAAGACTTTCGCAAGTTCTTGTAAATTTACTCTCTAACGCCGTTAAGTTCACCCCCGATGGAGGTTCGATTTCAATAGGAATTGTGAAGGTTTCGGAGGACGAGGACGGCTGCGAGCTTTCGTTCAGCGTGACCGATACCGGCATCGGCATTTCAGCGGAGCAAAAGATCAGGTTGTTTAACTCGTTCGAACAAGCGGAAGGTTCAACGTCAAGGCGGTTCGGCGGCACGGGCTTGGGGCTCGCAATTTCAAAGCGGATTGTGGAGCTTATGCGCGGCGAAATCACAATCGACAGCGTGTTGGGCAGCGGTTCGACGTTCAGATTCACAATAAAAACAAAAACGTGCGATTATGTCGCACCGCCGTCGGAAATTCCTAAAGATTTACGCATTCTTGCCGTTGACGACGACCCCGATACCTTGTATCAAATTCAGTACTTGCTCGGGATGTCGGGGCTTAAATGCGATATTGCTACCTCCGGGCGCGAAGCCCTTGAGAAGATTGATAGGGATGGCGCGTACGGGATTTATCTTGTAGACCGCAAAATGCCCGAAATGGACGGCATTACCTTGGCGGGGATTATCCGCTCGCGTTCGGACAGAAACGCCGTTATTATTATGATTTCCGCTTATGAATGGGCAGAAATCGAAGCGGAAGCGCGAGCTGTCGGCATTTCGGACTTTATCCCGAAGCCGCTATTCCAGTTTTCATTAATCGAAAGTATCCAAAATGTACTGAAAGACCATGCCCCGGGCGCGTCGTACACATTCCATGACGGCGATTTTAAGGATAAAACCATACTCCTTGCCGAGGACGTGGAGATTAACCGCGAAATTGTCATTGCCCTGCTTGAGCCGACGGGTGCTACTATTGTGTCCGCCGAGAACGGAATAGAGGCGGTAGAAGCGTTTACAAGAAATCCGAACAAGTTCGATATGATATTTATGGACGTTCAAATGCCCGAAATGGACGGCTTCGAGGCGACGCGGAAAATCCGCAGTTTGCCTCTTGTGAACGCCAAAAAGATACCTATAGTCGCCATGACCGCAAACGTTTTCCGTGAGGATATCGAAAGTTGCATCGCCGCAGGTATGAACGGACACATCGGCAAGCCGATTGACATTAACGAAGTTATTTCGATAATGGAACAATTCTTTGCGAGGAATTAGAGCTTTTTAACCAAATAATCAAAACAATTACGGCGATAACGCTTGCAAGCGCGCCGGCAACCGGAAAGGAAATCCATACGGCGTTTACTCCCGATAATTTTACAAGCAAAAACGCAAGCGGCGGAATAAAAATATAATTTTCGGCGAACAAGAGAGAGGCGGCAAGCTTTTTGCCGGTCGATTGCAAAAGAACTCCCACGGCGGACGGCAAAAACATCAGAGGGAAAGCCGCGGATATCCATCTTAGCGCGTAACTGCCGCTTTCGATTAAACCGCTGTCGTCGGTTAAAATTTTGAGCATCGGTTTCGGTGCGGCTTCACAAATAAGCAGAGCAACAAGAGAAGCAATAAGCGAAAATAACACGGTATATTTAATTGCCGTTTTGATTTTTTCGGTACGGTTTGCGCCGTAATTGTACCCGGCAATCGGCTGCAGAGCTTGCGTTACAGCGGTAAACGGCACAATAAAGAACATAAATATTTTGCTGATTAGTCCGTAAATTACCTGCATTTCGCCGCCCGAAACCGCCTTGAATACGTTGTTTAATAACGCCATACCAACGGCGATTGAGCCGTTTTGGACAAGCGAGGGCAACCCCGCCGAGAAAATGTCCTTGAGCTTTGCGTTCTTAAGCTTCGCGCCCCTAAACTCAAGCGACGAGAATTTTGCAAAAAATGTGAACGAGGTAATCACGCTCGTAATTTGGCACGCGACCGTCGCCCATGCCGCGCCGGCAACGCCCATTTTGAGCCCGAAAATGAAAACCGCATCCAAAATTATGTTAACGGAAATGGGTATTACCCATTGAAGCGTAGAAGCGAACATTTTACCTTCCGCACGCATTACGGACGAGAAGCCCGTTGAAAATACATTTCCGATAAGGAGAATTGTGAGATACTGCTTTGCATAACCCTTTAGCCCGTCCGCCGCGCCGAGGAGGTCAATTAGCGGGTCAATAAAGATTAGACCTAAAATTGTAATAATTATCGCCGTGAACCAAAAGGTAACGGCGGCAAGTAAAAACGTTTCGCCCGCTCTTTTCTTTTCGCCCTTTCCCAAAAGTTGTGAAACGAGAATCGCCGCGCCGCCGCCTATGGCAAGTGAGATTGCCGACTGAAAAATTGTAAACGGCAACACCGCCGTTATGCCGCCGAGTGCCTCCGCACCGATTCCGCGCCCGATAAAAATCGCATCGGTTAGGGTGTAAATGCTGTTTAATAAAAGAGCGGCAAAGGTCGTCAAAGAGTAGCCGAGAAGTAGCCGCGGAATGCTCTTTTCTCTTAAATCTTTCAGCTTATCGGCTTCCATTTACATTTTATTGAGTGCCGAAAACGAGGTTTTTGCGATATGTCTGCACGCAACCGTACCGATCCAAAATACGGGGTTCAAAAACTTGCCCGCGCCCTTAAAGCGGGAGAACCTTTCGGTGTACATTATCACCGCAAGGTAGGCATTTAGCAGTTCGTAGCGGATTTGAGTGTTGCGGTTAACCTCAATCGGCTGAGCGGCGAACTTATTATAGTGCGCAATTATGGATTTTTTTGCAAAGGGAGTAAATGTTTCGGCAGAGGTAAAATCGCCTACCGGGTCGCCCCAAAAACCGCGCTCCAAATCTAATATGGCAAGCCTGATTCCGTCCTCCGTTTTTTGGCAAAAGATGTTGAGCGGGTGGAGGTCAAAGCTAATGCAAACGCACGGTACACCCTCTAATTCTGCGGCGAATTTATCGATGAATTTCAAAAGCTTGTCGCCCATTTTACATTTTTTACCGAACGAGGAGGCATCGTCAATTAAAATTTGTGTCATATGCGCAAGTCCGTCTTTCCAATTGTCCTTTAACCCGGCTTGCGTGTAGCCGTAGCCCGTGCCTTTAATTTTGTGAAATTCCGAATAAACCCACGCCCATTGCACTTTTACTTCTTCTTTTTCCGAGGCGGTGAGCTTTGCTTTATCAAGCCTTGTGCCGCTTAAAAAGTTCATAATGAAGTACGGCGTGGGAATTATTGTTTCGGAAAAGTCCGAAAACACGACTTTCGGAGTAATTATTGCGGTTTTTTCGGCAAGAAGCTTGTAAAACGCGACCTCCGATGCCATTAGTCCTTGTTCGTGCGTTAAAACGTGTACGCTTTTTTCGGGCGCGATTTTAAGAACATATTTTTGCCCGCTTTCGGCAACTGCGGAGAAAACACTGTTGTACCAACCGTCCGAAATTTCGGCAATTTCCGTGACTTCGCCGAGCCCTGCGGCTACGAATATTTCGCGGATTTTTGCATCCGTTATTGGAAATTTGGTTACGCTTTTTCTCATACGGGTTAAGTAAACGCTGATTAAGTCCTTGTGCGGATTTTGAGTGAGTTTTGGAAAGGCAAAATCAACGTTTTTCAAGAACGCAGCGGACTGTATGTCCGCCGATGAATTGAAAAATCGGCGG
>JAISKW010000037.1 GCA_031260775.1 Christensenellaceae bacterium | reverse complement strand
ATCGGTCGCATATTCTCCTCAATGCGACCGAATAGCGTGTGCGCACTCCCTTTCATTTTCAAAGGACGGGGAGAACGGGTTTTGCGAAAATTTTTACGAATTCTCCGAGCCCACCTCGTCTTTTGAAACGAACTATGAAACTTCTGCATCAGAGCGTAAAAGCAACATCAAATTAGCCTCCCAAAAATTAGACGGCGTAATTATTTTACCCAATCAAGTACTATCATTCAATGAGATTGTAGGCTCTCGAACATTCAAAAACGGATACCGAACCGCGACTATTATCGAAAGCGGTAAATTCACACAAGGCTTAGGCGGCGGCGTTTGTCAGGTATCCACAACGCTGTATGTCGCCGCGCTTTTATCGGGGTTTGAGATTGCCGAATACCGTGCGCATTCGCTCCCCGTATCTTATGTTCCGCTGTCACTCGATGCGGCAGTTTCGGAGAAAATTGACTTAAAAATTAAAAACCCCTATCCGACTCCCGTTTTAATCAAGACCGAGGCGGACGGAAAAATCCTCAGGATTTCGGTGTATTGCGAAAACCCGAGCCCGAATTTGAAGGTGAAACTCCGCTCTAAAATGCTCAAAGAGCTTGAGGCGACAATGACCGATAAGGACGATACCGATGGGGTATTACTCGAAACCGAAACGGAAAAAATCATAATCCCGGCGCACAGCGGCTATTTGAGTGAAAGTTATATGGACTATATCGACCAAAGCGGCGCGGTAGTTTCGACAATAAAAATCCGCACCGACCGCTATTTACCGCAAAACGGCGAAAGAATAATAAGAAGCGAATCCGAAACAAATATGCTCAAACTAAATACGGTATCTGTGAAAGTCTAACTTACATATATATGATGAGGATAATTATTATATGAAATATTTCGGAACGGACGGCATAAGAAAGGAAAACGGTTTCTTTTCGGAGGATTTTTTAAGGCGGGTTTCGCGCGCGGTAATGTATTTTGCCGTAAAGCAAAGCGGAATCAACCCATACAATATATGCGCTCAGAAAGGAGGGCGGAGTGACACGGGCGATGCCTCAACTCACGAAGCGGCTTGTTTCAGTGAGTTGCGGCGCGTAAAAACGCTCATAGCGAGGGATACGCGCGTAAGCGGCAATATTATTGCGAAAAACCTATCGGATTTTTTGCAAACCGAGGGAGCGGCGGTCATAAATGCGGGGGTTATACCCACCCCCGCGGCATCGTACCTCGGTAAAAAATACGATGCGGATTTAACAATCGTTATTTCCGCATCGCACAACGGCGAGGAGTATAACGGACTGAAATTCTTTTACGGCAGCGGCGAAAAATTTTCGGTGTCCGACGAGGCGACTATCGAAAAGCTTATTGACGATACTCCCCCTCCGCTGAATTTTGCGCAAACCGATGCGGAGGACTTGCTTTTCGGCGGTACGGAGTATTGCGAGGATATCTTGAAAGAACTGCAAGCCGACTTAACAAATATTACGGTTTTGCTTGATTTAGCCAACGGCGCAAGCCTCTATACCGCGCCGTATTTACTCCGCCGTGCCGGCGCGGAGGTCGTTGTAATCAACGAAAAAGGCGCAATCAACAAGGATTGCGGAGCGGTACACCCCGAAATGCTCCGCGCCGAATGCAAGGAGCGCAAAATCAATTTAGGTTTTGCCTTTGATGGTGACGGCGACAGGTGCGTATGCTGCCTTAACGGCAAAATTTTGGATGGCGGCGCGCTGCTTTACGCAATCGCAAAAGACTTTCAATCGCGCGGCGCGCTCACGGGCAACGCCGTCTGCGGCTCGATATTAACAAATACCGGGGTTGAAAACGCCTTAAGTGCGATGGGCATTAAATTACACCGCGCCAATGTCGGCGACAAAAACATAACGCAAGTTTTGAAAGCAGAGGGGCTTAAAATCGGCGGCGAGCCGAGCGGACACTTAATATTCGCCGACTTTCTTCCGACAGGTGACGGCTCGTTGACGGCTTTTATCGCGGCGGCAATTTACCGCCGTAACGGTCTGAAAGACGCCGAACGCGTAAAACTCAATTCGACAACCGAAAAAGAAATTATAGTGAATAAAGCGCAATTATTGCGTTTTAATAATATAAATTATGCAAAACAGAAAATTGAAGAAGTACAGCAAGGATTTAGCGGACGCATTATCGTCCGTCCGTCAGGCACTGAGCCGGTCATTCGCGTCTTTTTGGAAGCGTTAACCGAAACCGAGTGCAAGGTAGCCGCGGCGAAAACCGTCGCGGTAATCTTAAAAGCAATTGAGGGCAAACCTCAAAAAGAAATATTGGAGGGACTTAAGGCAAACGGCGTCGCAATTTTGGACGAGGACAAAACTATAATTGAGGATACCGTAACTGTGGGTAAGGGAACTGTAATTCACGAATTCACAAAACTTTCGGGTAAAACAGAAATCGGTGCAAATTGCCAAATCTATCCTTTTTGCGATATAACGGATACAGTTATCGGCGAGGGAACAACAATTCATTCGCTCTTTTCAAGCGGTGCAAAAGTCGGTAGCGGTTGCACAATCGGGCCTTTTACTTGCTTGCGGGCAGGGAGCATAATCGGTGACGGTTGCCGAATCGGCGACTTCGTGGAGGTTAAAAACTCCAAGCTGAACGACAATGTAAAGGCGGCGCATCTCGCGTATATCGGCGATGCGGTCGTAGGCGGCGGCACGAACGTCGGTTGCGGAACGGTGTTTGCGAACTATAACGGCAAGGAAAAACAGCAAGTAATTGTCGGTCAAAACGTGTTTATCGGTGCAAACACAAACCTCGTCGCGCCCTTAACCGTCGAGGATAACGCCTTTATCGCCGCCGGCTCAACCGTCACAAAAGATGTGCCGGAAAACGCGCTGTGTATTGCCCGTGCCCTGCAAACCCACAAGGAAGGGCGCGGCAATTTGACGCGGAAGTAGTTAGGTTTATAATGCAATTATTAAGCCCTACTCGATGAATTCGGAGAGAAAGCCTTGAAAACAATATCCGTATTTTTCGCAACCGTTTTTGAAGCCGTCTCCGTTCAAGGGGCGGCTTTTTACATAATTATGAAGAAAGTAGCGGTAATTGGCATAGTCCTTACGAAGAACGGAGGCGATGAGGCACGCAAAGTGCAGGATATCTTGTCGCAATTTGCGGATATTATTATCGGGCGTATGGGTATCCCATCGAAGGAATACGGCGTTAATATCATAAGCGTAGCGGTCGCGGGCGAGAACGAAAAAATTTCCGCATTGTCCGGCGCACTGGGACGGCTCGAGGGCGTAGCGGTTAAGTCAGCAATAACTTCCGTGGAAGTAAAGTAAAATCAAATGAAAAAGATAAAAATATTGGTAGCACTTGCCGTTATGACGGCACTTTCGGTTTTCGCGCTTACGGCGTGTAAAAACGATAAAAACGACAGCACACCCGAGGCGGACAACACCCCCGTGTACTTGCAATATGTGGAGTCGGGCGAAACGCTTATTCCGCTTTTGAAGCAAGGAATTGCGGAATACGGCATCTTAGGCGAGCCTGCGGCGACCCGTGCGCAGGCGGCGGCAGGCGTGCAAATTATCGGTTCACTTCCCGAGTGGTGGAGCGAAGCGCACCCCGAGTACACGAATTTCCCTCAAGCGGTGCTTTCGGTCAGCCCTTTGTTTGTCGCAAACGGTAAAAATGCCGATTTTATCCGTGCATTGTACGCAGCTTTAGAAGAAAACACCGAATATATTGTAGAAAACCCCTCCGAGGCGGCTATAGTACTCACGGAGGCGGGCGCAAAGGGTTTGACTCCGTTATCTAAAGAAACCGTTGAAAGGTGCAATATCAACCCATCGAGCGGCGCGCTGACCGAGGCAAATATAAAAACCTATCTTAGCGCGCTTTACGAACTCAATCCGCAAGC
>JAISKW010000025.1 GCA_031260775.1 Christensenellaceae bacterium | reverse complement strand
TACCCGTAAATAGAGTTATGGCGAGGGTGTGCAATCGCGCGGCATTGATAGTCCCATATAAACGCGTAGTTGCCTTCCCAAGCGGACGGTAATTCGGTGTAACGCTCGTCCATCGGGGTTTGGTGGTCAACGAACTCCATAATAAGGTCGTGGTCAAGGGCAAGCGAGACGTAACCGAGGATACCTTCCTGCGCGCCGGTCGTATCGTTATACTTGTAAACCGGCATAATCCAACGCACAATGCCCTCGAAACGCTCGCCTAAGGGGTTTTCCCCACCGGCATAAGAGGCGTTGTTAACAGGGTCGTACACGGCAAGGTCAACGCGGTCGGGCGTGTAAAGCCCGGTTTTGTTCGTGCCTACATATTTGCCTATTACGTCCGATACCCAAATATCGTCGTTTGCAACGGAGTAGGGGTTAACCGGAATATTCCCCGAGAATGTACCGTCTTGAATAACCCCGTTGTTTGTCAGGTAAGACTGTAAGTCGCCCCAATATGTTTCGGCTTTTACAAAGGTGTTTAGCCTGTTTGCGATGTCCTTTGCCCCGGCGAAATAATCGATATTAACGCCGTCATAAGATTCAGCCGCAAGCTGATGCGCCTGCTGTACCGCCTCCGCTTTTGTCGCGGCTGAAGGGTCGAAGTAGTCGGTGACCTTCTTGCGTGAATTTGATAAACCGCCCGTTGATACGGATAATAACTGCATTCCGTCAACGGAAATAAAGGTTATTTCGTCATAAATATAAATGTTTTCGTACTCGTAAACGTCCGCAGGGCGCGGTGAATAGGCATTGGCATCATTGTTTTGTTCATTAGTAGAAACACCCAATGTTGAACTATCGGTAACTTTCGGGTCTTTTTGCCCCCAAACATACTGAATGTCGGTAAGAATCGGTACAAGTACGCCCGTTGAGGGGTAGATTCCTTGCGGAACTTCGCCGTCACCGTCAACAACTAACAGGTAATCGCCCGCGCTGTTCGAAGAGTTATATTGTCTGGCGTTGATATAAACCGACTCGCGGTGACGTACTCCGTCCGAATCGGTTGAGTAAGGGTAAAGGAACGTTTCCTCGCTGTTTGCGAGCAATACGCGCACCCATTCGTAGGTGTATACCGCTTTACCCGCGGCGTCGTGTCTTAAAAGCGCGCCTTGCGGAAAGCTTGCGTCAACCCAATCGCCGTTAATTTTTATGTACGGCGTAAGTGCGTCGTCGGAGGAAGCGGAGAGCGCATCCAACTTTTTGTGCAAATGCACGCCGTTGTCTATGTCGTAGGTGTAGGCCGCGGCGAGTACCCATTCATTGGTTTTAATGACGCGTTTTTGAGTGGCTATTGCGAAGTCGGAGTACGATTCCCAAAGAGCTTGTATGTATTCTTCCTGCGAATCGAACACTCCGTCCGTGCCTAAATCCTGCAATATCCGCGATGTCATAAGCGACATATAACGCAAGTCTTTATCACGGGAGTAGAGAAAATCGGCAAGACGCTGTGCGGTATCGGTGGACATACGTTCGATATTTTTGACGGCGGAGTCATTCAGAGCGGCTTTAGCGTCGTTTACGGCGATGTTTTCCGTGGAGGAAAAGCCGTTAGAGGACATAACCTTTGTTTCGCTGAAGCCGCGCATCATCTCGGCAATTAAGCCGTCGGTGTTTGTCGAAAGAATACCGCTAAGGTTGTTAAAGGCGTTCCACGCGATAACGGTGACTATCAAAAGAGGAATTACCTTTACGGTAACAAAAATCAGAATAAGGCGGGTTTTGAGACTTGCCCGTTTACGCAGAGAGTTCCCGTTAGACGACGATTTTCGCGGCGAGAATTTTATTTTCCTTTTCTTATTGACAGCCATAACCCGATATAGATATATCTTAACATAGAATTAAGCCTTAATATAATGCAAAATTCAAAAACCGAGAGGATATTTAATTTTTCCATTCACGCATTTAATTTTTGCGCAATAACAATGTGTAGGAGAAATTATGCAAAATAATGAATACTGTTGCTTAAAACGCAAAATATGTGAACAGGAGTCGGCAAATGCGTCCTTGAACGGACAAATAGAGTCATTAAAAAACCAACTCGCCGCCGCGCAAGCCAAAATAAAAAGCTTGACCGACCAAAACTTCCTTCTTAGCTCGCAAAATCAGGCACTTAACCTCGAAAACAGTGCTATACGCGCGCAAAATCAGGACTTACTTGACCAAAACGCGAAGATGGAGGAAGTTCTGACCGCGAACGGACTTTACGTCACAAACAACCAACAACTGGAAAACGCGCTTTCGAATCCGAATCCCTCAACGATTCTTTTGGCAAAGGACGCGACTTTCAATATTCCGGCGCAGGAGGTGTACTCGCCTATCGACATCATAGGGAACGGAGCTACAATCAACGTAGACGGTGTCGTTTCAAGCCAAGCTTCGCTTGCCTTTAACGATTCGACATATCTATCGGACTTAACCATAAACTCAACGGCAAACGACGTCGCACCGGTTAAGTTTGCAAACATTTCCGACCCCACAATTCCTATCGCGAACGTAACGTTGGATAACGTAACAATAAACGGCGTGGAGCGCGATGCGGAGTTTAACAACGTCGCATATACTGAAATCAATAATTCAACGTTCGGTTCAACCGCCACGGTGCCTATTGAAATTCAGGGCAAAGACAACGACATAACCTTCCCGGATTTCTATATTAACGATTCGACCGTCGGTACCGGAACGGCATGGGATACGTCGATTCTTGTCGGAAAAAACTCAACCGCCTATATTCACAACACTTCGCTTGCAGACCCGGCTAACGTTGACCCCGATTATGCCGATTCCGCGCAGATTATTTACGATTAGATACCTTTCAGGCAATAAGTTTTTTTGAACAAAAAAAACGCCCTATAACGGGGCGTTTTTCGTTTGAAATGCCATGAAAGACTATGCTTTCTTTTTAGCAGCGGGCTTTTTTTCGGCAGCGGGCTTTTTTTCCGCGGCGGGCTTTTTTTCCGCGGCGGGTTTCTTTGCGGCGGGCTTTTTTGCCGGTTTTTCGGCTAAGACCTTTTCGAGTCCGAGGGCTTTTGCGCAAGGGTTTTCGAGCGATTTATCGCAGTTTACGCAGTAGGTATACGAACCGCAGGCGTCTTCGCCGCGTGCGACGGAGTCATTCCATTTGATTTCGTCTAATTGTTCTTGTAATTCTTTTTCTTCCATATTCATTATTGTATAGCGTTTACAGATTTTGTAAACCCACGTAACGCTATTGCAGTTCTAAAGCGCGCAAAGAGTACTTAAACTCCGCAACAATCAGGGAGTGCGTCAATTTAACATTAATTTTCGAAAATATTTCCGCAAGCCTGCGCTCGGTGTTTATATCCTCAAGCGACGGAGCAGTCTCGCCCGACGGGTGGTTATGTACAAGCATCATCGATTCGGCTCTGTGATGAATTGCAAATTTAATCAACTCGTCCACACAAAAATAAATTCTGTCTATGCCGTTCGCAACAAACCTAATAGCCGAAACCGACTTTGAGAAGAATAACACGTAGAACTTTTCGATT
>JAISKW010000062.1 GCA_031260775.1 Christensenellaceae bacterium | reverse complement strand
GATTAATATTGTTGACCGCTTTAACGTAAAAAGCTACGACACGTTCGACGGACGCGGCAACCACGCTTCGATGCCGAACGGCTTTAGTACGGTTGACGCGCTTGTTAACGGTTCCGATTTGCCCTCAACCAAAGTCGCTTTTGGTATACCCTCGTATGCACTCGCAATTAACACATCGGTAAATGCGCACGCCGGCTATGGCAGTACGGCGGGTACGCTCGGTAAATACGGAAACATCGTTAGGGGCTTCGAATACATCGAGGACGGCATCCCGAAGTCCTCCGATGCGTATTTGAACGGCTATGCTTTAACCCGTGACAAAGTGTTACTTGCAATTACGGCAAACTTAAACGGTGTCGTCGTGCCGGAACTTCTCTCCGACGCTCCCTATTCGTATGAGTATTCGCTTATTAAGGCAATAGGGGAAACGGTAGCATACTTTAGCAAGTAGTTCTTTCGCGGAGAGTTGACAATTCGTTGTCATTCTGCGCGAGAGGGGCAAAACCCATGAACTATAAGGATTCGACACTGCGACTACGCGCAGGGTGACAAATTACGCGCTGATTGTCATACTCTTTTTTTCTTAAAAAATCCGCTGAGAAGCGAAGCGCAATCGCTTTCTAAAATGCCGCCCGTAACTGGGCAGGTATGATTGAACCGCGAGTCGGACAAAAGGTTTAATAAACTTCCGCACGCGCCGGCTTTTTTATCGAACGCGCCGAAGTAAAGCCCTGCGACGCGTGCGTTAAGCAACGCACCCGCGCACATCGGACACGGCTCGAGCGTGACATAAACCGTTACGCCGTCCAAATACTTGCAATTTGTTTTTTTAAGAACCTTGTTGATTAAAATTAATTCCGCATGCGCCGTGGCGTTTTTGAGCATTTCCTTTTTATTGTGAGCGCGCGCGATAATAATGCCGTCTTTAACCGCAACCGCACCGACCGGCACTTCGTCATTAAGTTGCGCCTTAACCGCTTCTTTAATTGCCTCTTTTATGAAGAATTCGTGTGTTGTATTATGCGGCATAATTACTCCCATATAGTCGGTACTCCGTCAATAAAGTGCCACGCGCCGCTTAATTCGGCTTCGCTGTAATAATGCACCGTGCCGTTAGTAGGCGTGTTTTCCAACGCGGCGTATTGCTCCGCGTTGCCTCCGTAATAAATGTGCCGAATACTACCGCAATCGACAAACATCGCATCGCCGAACGAGAAAAAGCGATACTTTTCATCAACTGCCGTTTTATACAGTTCTAAGGTTTTTTCGCGCCCTAAGAATGCGGAAATCAGCATAATCAAGGTGCTTTCGGGCAAGTGAAAATTAGTGATAATAGCATCAACCGCCTTAAATTCATAAGGCGGATAAATAAAAATCGCCGTGTCGCGCGCTTCCGCGGTCACAACTCCGTTATTGAAATTCGCCGAGCTCTCGAGCGTCCGCACCGAGGTTGTGCCCACGGCAATCACACGACGGCCGTCTTTTTTCGCGCTGTTCACGGCTGCTGCGGCGGCGGCGGAAATTTCGTAGTACTCGCTGTGCATTATATGCTTCGTTACGTCGTCG
The DNA here is from genome assembly GCA_031260775.1 of Christensenellaceae bacterium. Classification (GTDB taxonomy): domain Bacteria; phylum Bacillota; class Clostridia; order Christensenellales; family DTU072; genus JAISKW01. The sequence continues at coordinate 8,415 of JAISKW010000062.1, read as the reverse complement.
CATTTTACCGGACGGAACGTACCTAAACCGACATTGAGCATAACCTCGGCAATAATAACGCCCTTTCGCTTAAGCCGCTCAAGAAGTTCGGTTGTGAAGTGCAGCCCGGCAGTCGGCGCGGCGGACGAGCCGGGAACTTTGGAATACACCGTTTGATACCGTTCTTTGTTTTGAAGCTTTTCGGTAATATACGGAGGGAGCGGAATTTCGCCGATTTTGTCCAAAATCTCCTCTAAAACGCCGTCATAAATTAACCGAATAACACGCACGCCGTTGTCGTCTATACTTTGAATTTCGAAGCTTAATTCCGGGGAGGCTTGCAGAACCGTGCCGATTTTCGCCTTGCGTGCGGGCTTTAATAACGCTTCGTAGCGGTTCAAATCAATCCTTTTTAGCAAAAGCGTTTCGTAAACTCTGCCTTTAGGGTCATGCGCAAACAAGCGTGCATTGATAACCCGCGTGTTGTTAATAACAAGCACGTCGCCGGCATTTAATAATTTTTCTATATCAAAAAAGTGTAAATGGCTAACCGAATCGGCGGTTTTATCGTACACCAAAAGCCGCGAGGCGTCGCGCGGCTCGATTGGCGTTTGAGCGATAAGCTCGGGGGGGAGGTCGTAATTAAAGTCTTTTGTATTCATTTTAACGAATGAAGCCGTTATTATTATAACTTGATAAAACCGGAAATAGGAATTGCGGAAAGGAGCGGACAGCAAGTGTTTTATTTTGTCACCCTGTGCAGAGTCGCTGGGTTCAATCCTTGAAACGGATGGATTCTGCGACTTCGCGCGGAATGACATAAGATTGTATTCTTCCGTGTGGAAATTGTCCTTGAGTCCGCCCCCTTGTATAAGTTAGAATATATGTATCACTCGAGGAATTAACATTGGTCAGCACAAAAAAAGTAATTACTAAAAAAGAATTGTGGGGATTCGGTATCGCCGCGCTCGGTCAGGGCATGATTTATGCTATGATGAGCTCGTATATATCCGACTTCTATGTAAACGTCTTAAGGACTCCGCTTATATTCGGCTTGTTCTTAATGCTGTTTGCACGAATTTGGGACTCGGCAATCGACCCGTTCATCGGTATGTTCATCGACCGTACAAATACAAGATGGGGCAAAATGAAGCCCTATACTATCTTTGCCGGTATCCCGATTGTCCTTTTAACAATATTTATGTACTATGTCCCGAGCTTTAGTAACGCGGATTCCGCTAACTACAGCAAAGTCGGTACAATGGTATTCGCGGCGTTAATTTATGTTTTTTGGGGAATGACTTACTCGGTTGCCGATGTGCCTTTTTGGTCGCTTCCTAACGTTATGACCGGCGACCCGCAGGAAAGAGGCAGCACGATTTCGTTCGGAAGAACCCTAAACGGCATCGGAAGCGCGTTCCCTATGATTATTTGGATGCTCCTCGGTATGACCTATAACAAGTCGGGCGACGACGAAACCACAAAGAAAACATACCTCATTATGGCGATTATCTGCTCGCTTTTGGGTATGGCAATGTACTTAATTTCCACTTTCACCTCGAAGGAGCGCATAAACGTTCCGCACGTTCCGCGTAAAAAAGGCGAGGCTACCGCGCTAAAAAGAATGTTCCAGTGCAAGCCCCTCGTTTTAATTATCATTATGGGCGTGCTGTCGTCGGGACGGTATTTGGTTCAAGCGGCGTCAATCCATGTTGCCCGCTACTCGTTCATTATCGAGGGTATGGAGTACGGCGCAAGCGTTTCGCTTGTTTCGACAATCTATATGGTTTGCGCGGCGGTGGGTATGTTCGGCGCAATGCTTTGTATGCCCGCGCTCTATAAGCGGTTTAACTATAAACAAATAATTATTGTAACCAGCATCGGCGGCTTTATCGCAGGAGTAATTACAATGATTATCGGTATCGCAGGCATCTACGGCGGATTTGAAAAATACGCGCTGTTCGTGAGTATTCCGTTCTTAATAATCGAGTGCATACCGCTCGGAGCGATAAATATCACATCTTATGCTATGATTGGCGATGCAATTGACTATATGGAGGTCAAAACCGGCTTCCGTGACGCCGCATTGTCGTCGGCTTTCCAAGGCTTTATCAACCAGTTAGGCAACGCGTTGGCGACAAGTTTTGTCATTTTGATGTACATTATTTTGGCAATCAACCCCGAAAATATGGTTCGCTCGGGAACGGTTGAAAATATGGGCATTATGGAGTCGTTTGCACGAAACTTAGACAAAGGACAACGGCTCGGTATGTTCGCGCTTATTTCGATTTTGCCGGGTGTCAGCTTGCTCCTTTGCACAATTCCCGTGTTCTTCTACGACCTTGTGGGCAAAAAGCGCGACGAAATTACCGAAGCCGTCGCAAGAATCCGCGCAACCGAAATCGTTGAAGACCACCTTGACATTACGGACGAAACGACCACAGAAGAAGTCTTTGACGATGTTTCGCCCGAAGCCGCACCGATTGTTTCAGTCAATGCCGAAATCGATGCGCTTTTGAATGAGAACGGCGATAAGGAGGATTAATGTTTAGATTCGCACACGAAAATTATAATGTTTTGTCAATTGAAAAGAGCAAAATTTTTTACGAAAAGGCACTTGGATTAAAAGAGGGACGGCGTATAAACGGCGACGGGTTTACGCTTGTGTTTTTAAGGGATTCCGAAACGGATTACGAATTAGAGTTAACCGAAGTCCACGGCAGAACCGAGCCTTACGATATCGGCGAAGCGGAATTCCACCTCGCGTTCACCACTCCCAATATAGCGGAAGCGCACAAAAAGCATTCCGAAATGGGCGTAATAGTATACGAAAACCCCGCAATGGGTATATATTTCATAGCCGACCCGGACGGGTATTGGCTTGAGATTGTGCCGGCAAAATAAACAATGCTAATTAATTCAAAAGAAGCGGAGCTTGCGGCGGTAATAAGCGCGGCGCAGGCAATATGTGCGGCGGCGCGAACCGCCCCGAAGGCTTGCGGCATTGACCACTTAGACACGGTTATTTTAACCGCCGCGGACAAGGACGCACTCGTTGCCGAAATGCGCCGTCTCGGCGAGGAAGCCGGAGCGGAGGCGAGGGGCAAAACAATCCTCCGCGATGCGGGCAACGTTGACGCGGCTCAAGCGGTAGTTTTGGTCGGCGCAAAGTATGAAACAAGACATCTCGGGCGAGTATGCGGACTCTGCGGCTTTGCGGAGGGGTGTGCGGCGTGCGAAAAAGCCGGCGCGATTTGCGCGTTTACCGCTATGGATTTGGGCATCGCATTAGGCAGCGCGGTCGCGCTTGCCGCCGATTTGCGCATAGATAACCGTATGATGTTCACAATCGGTAAAGCCGCTGCATCCTTAGGCTTGCTTGCCGAGCATAAAATGATTGTCGGAATACCCTTGTCCGTCAGCGGAAAATCCCCGTTCTTCGATAGAAAATAACAGATATTTAGCGCAGCAAAGTTTTTTCTTTGACAGTGCGCCGTTTATTAATCGGCGGTTACTTAAACAATTCGTCCATAGCGGCGGAGAACTCGCGCATGGCGAACTCAAACGGGTCTTTGGTTTCGAGGTCAACGTCGGCGGTGCGGAGAATATCTAACGTCGGGAGCGAACCGCCGAGCGATAAAAATTTCAGATATTTTTCAACGTATGCGGGGTCGGCGAGAATCTTGTTTGCTATATTCACCGCGCTTGTCAGCCCCGTCGAATATTTATAAACGTAAAATGCGTTGTAGAAATGCGGAATCCTCGCCCATTCGGCTGCAATGTCTTTACCGTGAACCGCGCTCTTGCCGTAATATTTTTTGTTAAGCGATAAATAGAACTTGCTAAAGCTCTCGGCGGTCAGGGCTTTTCCCTTTTCGTAACTGCCGTGCGCAAACGCTTCAAACTCCGAAAACATCGTTTGACGGAAGATGGTAGTCCTGAACATATCGATATAGTAGCTCAAAAGGTACTCCCTCGTTTCGCCGGTTGCGGTTTTCAAAAGGTGTTTTAACAGCAATACCTCGTTAACCGTACTTGCAATTTCAGCAATGAAAATCACATATTCCGACTTTTCATAGCACTGCGCCGCGTTCGAAAAGTGCGTATGCATGGCGTGCCCCGCCTCGTGAGCTATTGTAAACACATCGTGTGTTGTTTTTTCGTAGTTCAATAAAACCACGGGAGGACAGCCGTACGTACCCGATTGATACGCGCCGCTGCGCTTGTTTTCCGTTTCGAAAACGTCCACGTGCCGCTCCGTAAACAGCGAGGATAACGCGGTTAAATACTCGTTGCCTAAAGGCTTTAACGCCTCCTTCACAAGCGAAACGGCGTCCTCATACTCCAACTGAATGTCCGCATCCTTGATAAGCGGAATGTACATATCGTAGAACTCCGCACGCTCTAAGCCAAGCTTTTTTGCACGGTAAGCGACGTATTTGTGCATCGCTTCGAAACCGCTTGCTACCGATTCGATGTTGTTTTTGTAAACGGTATCGGTGATTTCCTCGTTAAATAACGCCGATTCGAGCGCGCTTTTGTAGCCGCGTATTTTTGCGATTGTACAGTTTTTCTTAACGTTCCCTACATAAGTTGCGGCAATCGTGTTGATATGTGAGTGGAAACTCTTGTAATATTGTTTGAACGCTTTCGCACGCAATTTACGGTCGGGATTTTGCAAAATCAACGAGTATTTTCCGTGGGTTAAATCGGTAGTTACACCGTCAATTTTAATTTTGCCGAACTTCATATCGGCGTTATCGAGCATGGTGAAAACCTCCTGAAAATCGTGCGTAAAAGCGGAGATTGCGGACATTATTCCCTCCTGTTCCTCGCTTAAAATGTGCTTCTTCGAGCGGATTAACCCGTAAATCTGCCGCGAAAAGTTTTCGTAACGCGGGTCATTCAGAATTTCGGTAAGCTCCGCATCCGATAGCTTTGCGAGTACCGGCTCTATGAAGGACGATGCTTGCAAAATTTGCACATACAGCATCTGCATACGCTGCATACGCGTAAGCGATTCGGTTTTTGAGGTGTTTTCGTCCTTTACAAGGTGAGAATAAACATATAACCGTCCGATTAACAACCCGGCTTCGCTTTCCAGCTTGAGCGCATCAAGGGCGTTTTCTTTGTTCAAAGCGTGCGGCAACTTATTGAATTTCTCAACGAAACCCTGCGCTTTGGCGAAGTCCCTTTCGAACTCCGCTTCGTTCTTGTAGTAAGAGGATAAATCCCACTTATACTGCTCTGCAACTTCACTTCTTTTCATATTATTTCAATAAATTCAGCGAGAAGTTTAACCTTCTCAAAGTTTCCGTTTTGCCTAAAATTTCGGCGGCTTCCGTGACGCCCATAGGGGTCGCGGGCAGCGACGTTATTGCCGCACGCAGCGTCCACATAACTTGCCCTTTCTTTAGCGAAAGTGCCTCCGCTACTCCCGTTAGAGTATTGACTAATCCTTCGTTCGTATAATCGGTTGCTACGGTTAACGCTTTTATCGAGGCTTCCAAAATAGGTTTAACCATTTCAACCTCAACTTTTAGCTTTTTATTGTAGTAAATTTCCTGAGCGAACGCACCGAAATCGTCGATAAATTTAACCTTTTCGATAATATCGCTGAAAATTTCAATGCGCGGTTGCAGCGAGCGGCTGAACAAATCGTAATCGAATTTCCCCTTAATTACCGATTCTTCGTAATACGGCTTCGCAAGCTCGCAGAATTTTTCGAACGGCAACTCCTTAATATACTGTGCGTTTAACCATCGCATTTTAGGTTCGTCAAAGATGCTGCCCGACTTCGAAACGCCGCTTGCCGAAAAGGCTTCGATAAGTTCGTCTAAGGTCATTTTCTCTCTGTCGTCGCCGGGTGCCCAGCCTAAGAGGGCGATATAATTGACGATTGCCTCGGGAAGGTAACCCTTCGCGGTAAAATCCTCAAAATTCGCATCTCCGTGCCGCTTGGATAGCTTGTGCTGCGCATCGCGCATAATCGGCGGCAGGTGCATATATTCGGGAATTTCCCACCCGAAGCCCTCGTAAACAAGATTATATTTCGGCGTGGAACTCAAATACTCCATACCGCGGATAACCGTTGTGATGTTCATTAGATGGTCATCTATTACGTTTGCAAAGTTGTAGGTCGGCATTCCGTCGGACTTAATAAGGATGTTGTCCTCGATGTCCTCGTACGGTACGCTGATTTTGCCGAACACCATATCGGTGTACGAAACCTCACCGTCCTTTATCGGTACGTTTTGCCTAATAACATACGGCTCGTTTGCTTTAAGCCGCGCTTCGACTTCTTCTTTGGGAAGGTTCAGACAATGTTTATCGTATTTTCGGTTGCCGTTATCGTCGGACAAGGACTCCAAACGTTCCTTTGAACAAAAGCAGTAGTACGCGCCGCCGCGTTCCGCTAATTTTTTTGCGTACTCTAAATAAAGGGGTTTGCGTTCGCTTTGGATGTATGAACCGTAGTCGCCGCCTTTTTCGGGACTTTCGTCCTCCTCGATTCCGCAGGTTTTAAGCGTGCGGTAGATTTTTTCGATTGCTCCCTCAACAAAGCGTTCGCGGTCGGTGTCCTCGATACGTAACACGAACTTACCGCCGTTTTTGCGTGCGTAGAAATATGCGTAAAGCGCGGTTCTCAAATTGCCGATGTGCATAAACCCCGTGGGGCTGGGAGCGAATCTTGTTCTAATCATTGCGAGGGAATTATTGGTAGGTATGGACAATCTGCGTGTAATTTTGTCACCCTACGCGGAGTCGCAGGGTTCAATCCTTATAGCGTATGGATTCTGCGACTTCGCGCAGAATGACAACGCGATTGTCCACTCCCTTATTGGTTTAATTATACAACGGATAGCGACAATATGTTAAGATATTTTTATAACACCGTTATGAAAAAACATTTATCGAAGAAAAAATTTGCGCTCACTTTGCTCTCACTGCTTGTCGCTATAGTTGTTGTCGGCGGAATTTTACTTTATAACGCAGGGTTTTACGGTTTAGGCGCGTTTTATCCCGTGCAAGAAAATGATTTTTACGCCTCCGTTCCTTATGAGGATTACATTGACTATTCGCTTGTGCCGTCCGCTACGGCGGTTGACGTGCGCAATTACGGCGCGTCGGGCGACAATTCGGCAATTGTAAACTCAAGAGCGATTAATACGGCAATTAAGGAAGTTTCGAAACGCGGCGGCGGCGAGGTGTTGATTTCGGGCGGCAAATACACCTCTGCAACGATTAATTTACAGAGCAATGTGACCTTATTTATTGAAAAGGACTCCGCGCTCGTTTCGAGTCGCAGTTTTTTCGACATCAGCACTGCTTTTATCCGTGCGAACAATGTAGAAAACGTTTGTATAACCGGCGGCGGAAAAGTCTTGGGTGAAGGCGATTTTTTTGTAAAACCGCCCAAAAACACCTCCGAAAGCGAGCCGACCGCCGTTTCGGACATTCGCCTTATGAAAGAGGAATACTGGTCGCGAATCCGCTTCGGAAAGTTAGGACGCCCAAAGTATATGATGTGGTTCGAGGACTGCAAAAACGTCACAGTTAATAATATCGCGCTTGAGAACTCTCCCGATTGGACACTTTGCGTTGAAAAATCCGACGGCGCGGTCATTGAAAACCTCATCATCAACAACAACCGCCGCGTTGCTAACACCGACGGTATCGATATTATGGCGTCATCGAACGTTTCCGTGTCGCATACTTTTATTTCCACTGCCGATGACGGAATCGTCCTAAAAAATCCGACGGGAAACGCAATGAGCGGCATACGAATTTATGATTGTGCCGTCAGCACAAGAACCAATGCGTTCAAAATCGGTTCGGAAACGCGCGGCGATATTTCAAACGTGACCGTAAGTAACTTTTATGCGTTTTCGGAAGACGTTTACCCGGGCGGCATTAGCGGTATTTCGATTGAGTCAATGGACGGCGCACGGGTGAGCGGAATCAGTATTACCGATTTCAAAACGAAAAATATAACTTGTCCTCTGTTTGTCCGGCTCGGCAACCGCAATCGCTACTTAACGGGGTCATGGAAAGGCACGGTTGCGAATGTCACAATCTCAAATTTCACCGCCGAAAATGCCGAATTGCCGTCCATAATCACCGGAGTTTCGAACGGTAAAAACAAAGTGATTTATGTTGAGAATATCGTTTTGAACAATTTCACCGTTTCGTACCGCGAATGCCCCGAGGTTGTAATCCTGCCCGAAAGTGTCCCCGAATACGCAACCGAGTATCCCGAAAATTGGGATTTTAAGGATGTACCCGCCTACGGACTCTATGCCCGCCACGTAAAAGGATTGAACATTTCCTCCTTTGCCGTAACTCCCCGTTCGCAAAATACGCGTGAACTCTTGTTCTATGAAGATATCCTATAAATAAAAAATTCATTCGAATTCCAAAGGAAAAGGGCGCATA
>JAISKW010000013.1 GCA_031260775.1 Christensenellaceae bacterium | reverse complement strand
AAAAAAAGCCGAACACCGCATTCGTGTTTTTGCCGTCCTTCGTTGTCATCGGACGGATTGCATAAAACGCGCGGTTAATAAGGCTTAGGCTGTCAAGTAATAATAATTTCATTATGGGTTGCTCCGCTCGGGAGATTACTCCGTGCCGTCCGTCGTTCCTTTGTCGATGTCTTTCAAAAGGTTTTCGATTTCGACCGCCTTTTCCTCCGTTTCGTCCAATCTAAACAGCAAATCCGGCGCGCGACGCAGGCGTAGTTTTTTGAATAATGCGGCTTTTATATACCCGGATGCCGACTTTAAGCCCTCCAAAACGCCTTTTTTATCGCCTGTGAGAACGCTAATGAACACCCTTGCCGCGTTGCCGTCTTTGGCGCAATCAACGCCCGTAACGGTCACAAAAGCCGCCGTTATGCGCGGGTCATGGATTTCTTTTTTTAATATCATTTCCGAAATAGCTTTCTGTATTTCGGCATCAACTCTTTCTTTCATTTTGCGGTAGCGGAGGCTATTCGGCGGTCACATGTATACTAATCGTAGCCGCAGTATCCTTGTAAATTTTGACGGTTGCCGAGTATGTACCCAAAGCGCGCACTTGCTCCGAGAGGGTAATTTGCTTTTTGTCGAGGGTATGCCCTAACGCGTTTAACGCATCCGCAACGTCGGCGTTCGTAACGCTTCCGTACAGCTTTCCGCCCTGCCCGAGTTTCGCCTTGACCTCGACGGTCTTGCCGTCAAGTTCCTTTTTCATAGCGACCGCCGCCTTCTTTTCTTCATCCAAAAGGCGGTTCGCTTTGGCAACCTTCATTTCATATTCGTTTAGAACCGACTTCGTCGCCTCAATCGCAAACTTCTTAGGAATTAAAAAATTACGCGCATAGCCGTCGTTTACGGCTATAAGCTCGCCCTTTTTCCCTTGTCCCTTAATATCCTGTAACAAAATGACTTTCATAATTTTCCTTTTAATTATACTACACTATCTATTGCGGTTTGAGCGGTTTTATGAAAACCGAAAACACCGCGCCGAAAACAAGCAGTGCCGCAAGATTGCTGATAAACACAACCTCCTCGGTCGAAAGCGAAAACGATACGTTGCTCCTTTCGATGTAATAGACCTCGCCGTTATATAAAACCTCGCAAACGTCGCCGATATCGCGGATATAAAAGAACTTTTCGCGGTTTCTTAGAGTTATAGCCGCCTCCGTCCTTTCGAAATCCTTATACAGCACGGCTTTTTTGAATATTGCCATTTTAGGCTTCGCGGATACATAATCGACATACACCGAGGCGCGCTCTCTAAAAACCTCGTTTTCGCGTATAAATCCGCCGTTTTTGACGGGGAAATACCCGTCGTTCAGCACTCCCAAAGTAACGCTGTCGCCCTTGCTAAGCTTGCCTAACACCTGTTTTTCATCGCGCGAGGTGTAGATATTAATATCGAATAGCGCGACGTACTGCATATACAGTTCCTCCGCGTTTGCCGCGTTTGCCCGCCTGATTTGCGGAAGCAACGCCGCAATAAACAACACAACAACCGCGCCGAGCATTACTGCAACGCGGAATCTGCGCTTGTTTGTAGCATTAAAACCGTCAAAAACGGAAGTCATCTGAATTACTCGTTCGGCAAGGATGCGGGGATTTCCGTAGGCGTTCCGAGCAGAATATCACTGCCGTCGAACGCGCCTACCGAGAAGTCCTCGTCAAATATTATGGTAAATTGCTTGGCTAAGAACGCGCTGAAGTTCTTACCCTCAAGCTTACTTTCGATATTTGTTGACCCCGCATCCTCCTTTAACGATTTCAATAGCAGCGAATATGTCGTATTAGGCGACGAGGTTTTGCCGAAATAGAAGAACGAGCCGAATAAATTGTCGAAATTATACGTGTAAGTTTGCTTTGTCGCGCTGTCTACGGTAATCGCTCCGAGAATATAAATCAAGCCGCGGAGCATTTCGTCGTGCGATTCAGGCGACATAAGGTCGGGCAAGGAATCCTTAAGCTTTTCTAAATCTAATGTAAAATCTATTTGCTGAACCTTGTTTGCCCCGTCGATATAGTTAAAGTACAAATGCGCGCCCGTATAATACGTTGCGGAAACATACTCGCCTTTAGCGTTAATTACATACACCGCGAATTCCGTATCCGTAAGGCTTGTTCCGTACCTTACGCGCATATCGAAGTCGTATATATCGTTGCTGTTTTCAAACATTAACTTTGCCTTCATCTGATAGGTATCGTCGCCGGACAGGAAGTTGATATATCCCGAGCTGTCGAAATTTGCGTGCAGCGGCACGCCAACGCTCAACGTTCCCGATGAAATAAGGTCGTTTGAGTTTGCGGTTTTAAGCTCTTTTAAGTTCATTGTCGCGGTGTAGCCGAGCTTATTAAACACGGTATCGTCCAAAGAAGCGGTGTTGACCTTAAATAATATGTTTGCCGTCCCCATTTTTGAGGAAGAATAATCCCCCGCATTAGGAGTGTTTTCGAGCATAAGCTCAACCGAAAGGTTCATCGCCGGGATTTTTGCATCGGTAATATTGCTCGTGTTTTGCTTCAAAAGCAACGTTTTTACCGTGTAGTCGAAAAGCTTTAGGAAATCCTGCATTTGGACTCTCACATCATTGCTAATGCCCGCCGCGTTTTGTTGCGAAACAAGATAGCTCCTTATGCCCTTCAAGCAGTCCGAAAGCGACAAATCTAAATAATAGTGCTTTTGCTTTGTTGTGGGGTTATATTCGCATCTGACGTTCGAAAGTGCTTTACCGAACGTATCGTTGCCGTATACGCCCGAAATGAACTTGTCGATTATGCCGTCCTTTTCGGTCATAGAGTTGTATTCGGTGAGGTCTAACGGGAGGAAGGGGTTAATCGAGGCGAAAACCAAATCGAAGTAAACCTGCGTTTCGCCCTTTTCGAGGTATACTCTGCCGTCGTATTTACCGTCCTCCCTCTCGGCAAAGGTAAAAATGTAAAGGGTAAAGAAAGCCTCACTGCTTTCTTTTTCGGTGAGCGTTAAGCACGTACGGTTATAGGCGGCGTTTGTTTTGTTGTAGTAGGTTTCGAGGTGCGCGGTGTACTCGAAGGTCTTGGTTTTAACGTCGAAATCGAACGCGAACGCCGCGTTACCCATAACGTTACCGTTTGTTGCTGCCACGCTGTTGCCGACCGATGAAAAAATATCTTGGAAAACGAGCGCGTTTGTGAACTCGGTCACGGGATTAAAGCCGTCCAAATGGAAAGTATCCACGGGAGGCTCAACCGGCGTTTCGTTGCCGGTGCTTTTCCCGGGAGTTTTCGGAGTCGAACCCGTATTCGTCCCTCCGCCGCACGACGCAAGCACGAAAACGAATATCACTGAAATCAACAGCAGAAATAGAGTTTTAAGTTTATTTTTGTGTACCATTTTATTGAAATATCGCTATACCCATATAGTTTACAATAAAACGGAGCTTGATAACAGTATATTTTTTAGCGGAAGCGGACAACTGCGTTGTCATTATACGCGGAGTCGCAGGGTGACAAAAATTACATAGATTGTCCTCGTCTGCTTAGTTCGCGTCGTGTTTATCCGTTGCGCGTTTATCCATTGCCTTATGCATTTTGAACATAACAAACCTTGCGATAGGCTGCGCAAACAAGGCTTCGACGGCAAATGAAATTGCGAAATTACGCGGTTGCTTATAAAAAAAGAACTTAATCGGTTCAAGTGTTACTTGTTTTGAGCCAATCCACGTGCCGACAACCGTCATAAAAATCGACATTAAAAACACGGTACAGAGGATATTTACGACGATATGCGCGTTAAAACTGTCCTCTTTTTTAACAATTTTATGAGTTAACCACTCTGCGGGCTTGTAGGTAATTAAAACAAAGGCGATTACGCTCAACCAAATAAACGGGATAATCTTTAGAACGTTAACCCAAACCTCAAGGCTGAACTCAAACTCAAAAAAGGTGATAAGCGGCGCGATAATGTTCACCGACAGAATTGAAATGACCGCAATAAACAATGCGAACTCCTTTTTGTTCCGCGGCAGCTTCATATAAAAGTCCATAATTTTCTTTCAAGCGACAACAAAAAACCGCGCACAATTGAGTTGTACGCGGCTAAGCTGTCAATACAATAATTTTAATTAAATTTTTGGAATTGTCAATTTACAGAACCGTTACTGAAGCATACGCTATATAGGTATCGGGAGAAGTTCCCTCGGTCGTTTTGCAAGATATGCCGATGTCGGATGGTGAAATATTCAGAGTGTCGGCAAGCGATTCTTTAATTTCGGGCACTATATTTTGAAGTTTCGGGGCATCAATAACGATTATTATCGAAATATTCTTAACCCGTCTGCCAATTGTTTCGTAAATTTTAGCGACTTCTTGCAAAAGAATTACGGACGAAATTCCTTTGTATTGCGGGTTATTGTCGGGGAAGTGAACCCCGATATCCGTATCGCCTATTGCCGAAAAAAGCGCGTCGATTAAGGCGTGAATTACGCTGTCGCCGTCGGAATGTGCAACAACTCTTTTTTTCGAAGGTACGGCGACTCCTCCGAAAAATATTACGGAGTTTTTGTCGTCGGAGTCTTCTAATTTGTGCAAATCATAGCCTATGGCGGTTTTGAAAATTATTGCCTCGTAGTCCTCGGACTTGGTGATTTTTACATTGTAGGGGTCGCCCGGAACGGTAAACGTAGGGCGGATATACTTGCTAAACAGCAGCGATTCGTCGGCGAATTCGCAATTGTCCTCAAAAG
>JAISKW010000190.1 GCA_031260775.1 Christensenellaceae bacterium | reverse complement strand
TAATTTAATTTCATTAATTCTGAGTGCGAATAATCCGCTTCTATATATTTTACATTATTTATCCGTACCGTTTAATAGCGGCTTTTTTCTGATGCGCGCAGTGTGACAAAACAAATAACTTCCTGCCCGTATTTTTACTATAATTAAAAAACGCAATAAAATATTTATGTGTTAAACATCAAACTTGGAATTGCACCTATCGGGTGGACAAACGACGACGTTCCCTCTCTCGGGGGAGATATTACCTTCGAACAATGCGTGAGCGAAATGGCTCTCGCAGGCTTCAAGGGCTGCGAGGTAGGGAACAAATACCCCGCCGACCCGCGTATCCTTAAAAAGTACCTCAAAATCCGCAAACTACAGGTATGCAACTCGTGGTTTTCGTCCTTTATTCTCTCGCAACCTATCGAAAGGGTTGAAAAAGATTTCCGTAAAAAGTGCAAATACCTTAAGGCACTCGGCGCAAAACGCGTCGGCGTCAGCGAGCAAACCGACAGCATTCAAGGGCAACCCGTGCCGGTTTTCGGCAAAAAAGCCGTTTTGTCCGATTCCGATTGGAAAAGACTTGCCGCAGGGCTTAACCGTTTAGGCGAGGTTTCGCAAGAGTACGGCATTTTAACAACGTATCACCACCACATGGGAACTTCCGTTCAAACCGCCGCCGAGGTTGATAAATTAATGGAACTTACCGACCCGTCGAAGCTCTTTTTACTTTTCGACAGCGGTCACCTTGCATACTGCGGCGAGGATTATATTGCTGTTTTGAAAAAATACGCCGCACGCGTTAAGCACGTTCACCTCACGGACATCCGCCCCGAGGTCGTTGCCGACGTTAAAGCAAACGGTCTGTCGTTCCTTAAGGGCGTAGAAAACGGCACGTTCACCGTTCCCGGTGACGGCGTTATCGACTTCAAAGCAATTTTTGAAATCCTTGACGGGGTAAATTACGAGGGCTGGTTGCTTGTTGAGGCAGAGCAAGACCCGGCAAAAGCCAACCCGTTCGAGTACGCTCTGAAGGCGAATAAATTCATCAAAAAGACATTAAAGACCCTTTAGTTTTTTAGTGACAATAAGAAAACCGCTTCCGCTGCCGACCGTGACGGAGGCGGTTTTTGCTATATTCTCGTTTGAAATTCCGATTGTTTCGTACGGCGACACGATAAGCCCGGCTAAATTATATTTTAATCCGCTTGAGGCGGTAAAATTAATATCGCCGTCGAATGCAACTAACGAAATCCAAGACGGATTAGGTACGGCAAACTCGAATTTCCCCGGATTTAAGAACGATACCTCCTCCATTGCGGTGATAATTTTCGCAGTAATGCCTAAACTTGAGGCAAGTGCGATTAAGGACAAATTTCCTAATAGGTGGTCGGTTCTGCCGCCTAATGCGCCGTAAATTTCAACGGTGGTAAAGCCGTTATCAGCAAGATAGTGCAAGCACAACTCGCCGTCCGTCATATCCTTATCGGTAGGGTATGTCAAAACCTTTTCGGCAAAAGCTAATAATTCTTCGCTTCGGAGTGAATCGAAATCGCCAAGCAAAACGTCCGCCACAATGCCGTCGGGCAGAAACCTTATGCCGTTATCGGCACAAATAACGAAGCAATCCGTGGGAATATCCGCATCTTGAAACTCCCCCGATAAGATTAATACAGCTTTTTTGTCTTTCGTAATCATTTTTTAATTTACTCCCTGTCCGCTAAAAAGTTCAAACGAATCGTATATTTATCGTCAAATAATACAAAATAATCACTTACCGGCTTCAAACGCCCCTTGACGAGGTCGGTTGAAAGTATTTGCGCTCCGCTGTCGAACGCGGTTTGCCGCCGTACGGGGTCGATTACCATATTTTCGTCAACGCGCGTACGGACGATATAACCTTTGCTTACAAGGTCTTGAATGCCTTCAAGTTCGGGGTTGTTATAAAGGATATAAGCCGCTTGTTCGGGGTTTGTTTCGGTGCCGTTTTTGCCGAACGTCGGGAACAACGAAAGCGTTCTTAATGTGGGGTCTAAGTCTAAAAACATAGGCGTAACATTTTCATCGGGGTGGAGGAGGAAAACAAACTTCCCTTTCGCTTCGCTTAAGTATAGCCAATTATCGTTAGCAACAGCCTCGCCTAAATTCGCATAACTTCCGATAATGTCGTTCGGGGTTATTAAATTTTCACGCCCCATAACCTCCAAAACCATATCGTTTAAGCGTTTTACATCGTCGGATTGCCATTTTTCGAGGGTAGGATTAATCCAATAGTAGTACCAAAGCGTTTTGGGTTCCATTAAAATCGTAACGGGGATATGGTCGGGGTTGCGCTCCGACCAAAGCTTTAACTCCTCTAAAGCCAAACGGAAGTCGGGTGCGGTTGAACGATAATCGAACGTCGGAATATGCGACATATAGAACGTATCGCCGTCGGGCAACAAATCGAACTCCAAACCGCGCAAACCGCTGATCAGCTGCTCGGTGATTGTCGCATGCTCGTAGGTGTATTTTGTTTTTTCCTCATCGTTGATAAACAGATTGTAAAACGGCTTAATATAGCTGCTAAGCTCCGCACGGTAACTGTTGTGCGTTTTCAGAATCTGAATTTGATTCATTTTCGGGTTCTCTG